>JAHDEB010000354.1 GCA_020629055.1 Chloroflexota bacterium | reverse complement strand
GTCAGTCTGCACCCAGTCAGAGCGCACAGACGAAAAGCCACCATTGTTATCAAGCGACATTGTGCCGGAAAAGAAAAGCTGGGTTGGCTCAACGGCCGCGACGGTGCTGTTTGAAACACCCCCCATCACGCTATCATCCACCGTGTACCAGCCGGGCTCACCGGACGTAAACGTAAACAGCTCTGTCCCTGGCAGCGGGATCGCCGTGGGGAGAGGTTCAGGCGTTGATGATGGGGCTGGAGTTGGTTCTTCGGGCATCGCCGTTTCAGTTGCTTCCACTGTAATTTGTTGCACCGTCGGTTCAGGTGGGATGTTGGTTGCCGTGGGGAGCGGTGGTTGGGTAGCTGGCACCGTTGCCACTGCGATGGCGGTAGGAATCGGGGCATTTTGGTCATCTGATAAAGATCCGATCGGGCCAATGCATCCCATCAAACCAAGTAGAGTTACAAGAAAGAGGAGGGTGTTTTTTACAGTCATCTTCGAGCATCATAAGAAATCTTTATTTGATCTATGTGTGTGGTTAAGCTTTTGCTTTGGTTTCGTAAGATGTGTCTAAACAGCAACATCTAACCAGCACGAACCGATCATGACCCAGACACTGAAAATCATCTCAATTCAATCACCAAATGCGGCCGAGTCTTGTCGCCAAATTGCATATCATATGGGGCAGCGTTTAGGAATTTCCACTGAATTTATTAACGATGTGCCATGGCAAGAGCGGGACCGTATGCTTGAAAGTGGTGAGGCGGATATCGGCTGGGTGTGTGGACTGCCATATACGATGAAGGCGAAAAAGTTCCCCGGTCAATTTGAGCTGATCGCGGCCCCGGTGATGCAACAGGCTCGCTATCATCAGCGGCCAGTCTACTTTTCAGACGTAGTTGTGCGGCGTGATAGTCGCTTTAACGCATTTAACGACCTGCGCGGAACACGCTGGGGCTACAATGAACCCAATTCCCAGTCCGGTTACAACATTACTCGCTACCATTTGGCTCAGTTGGGAGAGGTGGACCACTTTTTTGATCGGGTGCTAGAAGCGGGGTCCCATTTAAATGCGCTAGAAATGATTTTGCAGGGTGAGATTGAAGCGGCCGCGATCGACAGTACGGTGCTGGAGCAGGTGGCGGTTGACCGGCCGGATTTGCTGAGCCAGCTGCGTGTTGTCGACACGTTGGGGCCAAGCCCCATTCCACCATGGGTGATCAATACAAAGGTGCCGACCAAGCTGCGTGAGGCGATCAAGCGGGTATTTTGGACGATGCACATGACGGCCGAGGGGCGTGATGCGTTGGCGGCCGGGCAGATTGAACGGATGGTTGCGGTCAGTGATCAAGATTACGACCGCATCCGAGAAATGCATCGAGAAGCTGAAAAAGTAAAATGGTGACTGGCGCTTCGCTTACGGGCCAATCGGAGATTGGTCAAACCGTCGCTTCGCTTACAAGCCAATCGGAGATTGGCTACAACGTCGCTTCGCTTACGGGCCAATCGGAGATTGGTTTAACCATCAGCAATTCTCACTTTAGGAATTTAAGCCAGCAAAAAGTCTTGTTTCCAATGGCTTTTTTCATTGGATATAGATAACTGTACAAATATGTGGTCTCAAAAAGGTTGAAAGGCCAAGATTCGTGCGTCAGTGCGTGGCACTCCCCAGCAAGTAGTTACGAAATGGCAGTTTTTCATGGGGAGTGCCACGCACTTTTGGCGATTTATTGTTCAAGGGCATTTTCAAATTGAGAATTGCTATTTAACCGGCGCTGCGCTTACAAACTTACAGGGACCGTTTTTGTGGTAGCTAATTCTGCTACCTAGTATTTTTCACGGGTTTTCTTATGAGGAGAGGTATAATTGGGGCAGTCTAAGCAAATCTGCTTGGGTCTTTACCATTTTAAAGTGGACCGACTTTTTTAGAAATTACTCAACCGTTTTTACCTATAAAAATAAGCTTATGGAATGCTCTACTTGCCAATCACCTTTGCAACTAAAGGGGATACAATCTTTTACAGATGATTCAGATTCCCCAAATTGGAAACTGCTGGGAGATCATTTAGGCGATCACAGCGGTGCGGAAATATACCTTTGCGGCTCGTGTGGAAAAATTGAACTCTATGCGGTTCATCCTGATGAAACCTTAATTAATATCGAAGATCCGGATATCGCACCGGATGCCGATCATGCTGAACTTCAGTGGCAAACCCCCATCAAAATTGAACCGATTGCAAATATCAAAGTCATTCCGCTGCGTGATGAAGGGGATACGACACCGACCGACATCAATGAAATCCTAAAAGTCACCCCGGGTGTTTCAAACCTTGAAGAGGTTTTTGAGAAGATCGGTTATCCATTTGCTGAGCACAATCTGCCGACAGGCACTCTACTTTGCTATCCTTCAGACGACCCGCATAATCCACACAGCATTTTGCTAGACCCGAATTACTGGCTGGTCAAAATGGTCGCAATTCACAATGATGTTGGGGCATTTGATCTAGAAAATTTAGGGGATGCTTACGGCCAGCAGGAGTTTGTGACCCGTATGGATGGCTCTGAATATTGGATGTATGAGGCGCATGGTGTGGCTAAAGTAACCGAGGGGTTTAACGACGAGGCGATTCTGTTCGTGCAATTTTTTGAAAATAGGTTGGATATGAACCGCTATATGGAAATGAATTGTTTTTCACAAGAGACATTTATGTGTGAGGTTGGCAAACCATCGCAATAATGTAGCTCGACATCGAGTTGGCTGCGGAAAAGTTTAAATCTTATGAATTGTCCTCGCTGTGTAAGCCCGATGCCTGCTTTTCGATACAGTTCTATAAATCAATATTCTGATTTTCCAAATCGGAAAAAATATCTTCAGATTATGTCTGAGCGGAATGTTGATGTGATTTATCACTGTCAGTTTTGTGGTCAAGTTGCTGTGAATGATCAAAACGGAGGGATAGCATTGCTGAAAGCAATTAAACATCGTGATAGCAATTTTATTTTGAAAGTAGAAACAGAAGTAAACGCACCAACAGATCTCAACAAATTATTAAAAATCGAGCCCGGTAAATCAGTATTAGACGGCGTTGTTGTAAAACTTGGCAGCCCATTTGCTAAACACAAGTTAAAGACGGGGATTTTGCTTTGTTACCATTCAGATGATCCTCATAACCCGCATAGCATTCTTGTTGATCCTCGCTATAAGGTAGTTAAGTTGGTTGCCATCCACAATGACAATGAAGCATTTGACTTAAATAACTTGGGCGACGCCTACGGCCAGGAGGAGTTTGTGGCCCGTACAGATGGGTTTGAATTTTGGATCTATGAGGCGCACGGCGTAGCCAAAGTTAC
>JAHDEB010000353.1:2204-3345 GCA_020629055.1 Chloroflexota bacterium | reverse complement strand
AGGGTGATATCTAGCTCGCTTTTTAAAAGCTGTTGGCTGTGGGTGTTCGACGCTAACAAAACTGACTTCCCAACCGGAATGCGTTCCTCTTTGGCTGTGATCACGGCCGTGACTCGCCCCTGGTTCAGTTCCAATCGATCGACCGCCACCCCTTCACGAATGTCGACTCCCAGCCGTTTTGCGGCTGCGGCATAGCTACGTGTCGTAGCGGTATGATCAGAGATTCCGTCATTGGGGGTATAAATTGCGGCCCGAATATTTTCACTGAGATATGGCTCCATTTCACGCGCTTCGTCCCCATCGAGCCAATGGCTTTCAATCCCATTTTGGTTTTGTAACCATAGCTGGGGTTCAAGCCGTAGCACATCCAGCTCTTCTTCGATGACGAGCAGCTGCCCCAAGCGTTTGTAGTGAACGGGCCCATCAAGTTGTTCATGTAGCGTGGGCCAAATCTTGTATGCTTCTTCCATAAACGGCAGCTCGCGCACATCCCGGCCGCTGGCTCGTACCCCACGAGACCCCAGGCCACCCGATGCGCCGCTCGCAATCGTTTTCGCTTCTAGCAGACAAACGTTAGCCCCTTTGCCGGCGAGCTCCCACGCCACGGCACAGCCATAAACACCCCCGCCAATAATCACATAATCCGCCATGATTCCTCCAGCGACCCGATTAGTCTTTTAAAGTTACCGTTTGTGCTTGATCCCGCAATTCTCTTAGGATGCTTATCGCCCCATCAAGATTCTTTTGAGGGACAAAAATATGGTCATAAATCAACGCACATTGCGGAATGATGCTAATGCCGCCCTTGGCTAATTTGTCTACGGCCGGCTGCAAATATCCAAACACTTCAATGTCTAGCGGGATGTCTAAGGTGATGCCGCATAATGGGCCAAATTCATCTCGACACGCAATTTTTTCGCGCTGCTCAAACCAATATTTCTCCGGAAGTAAAACGGATATCTCATGATTGTCAACGATAAGCGAGCTGTAATTTTCTTTGTCGTGGTCATTGGCCATCAGCTGTAGAACATCGTTTTTCAGCGCATGCTCAAACGCGATCATCCAATAGTTCGATTTCCAAACGATCAGCTCAGTCTGTGCCCATAAACCTTGAACTATTTTATTCATCGATTAATGATCC
>JAHDEB010000353.1:0-2104 GCA_020629055.1 Chloroflexota bacterium | reverse complement strand
AAAGTAGTCGATCAAAAAATCCGGAGCGCCGTCGATTAAGCTTTCACCTGCATCGGCCGAATTGGTCAAAATCACATAGCCAAAATTCAATTCTGGTACAAAGCCGATAACGCTTAAATAGTTGTCAAAAGAGCCTTCATGCGAGATCGAAGTCACACGCTGGTCCTTTTTTATTTCCCAGCCCAGCGCATATCCTTCTAGATGCGGCTGCCACATCGCTTCCATATTTTTTTCAGAGATAACCCGCGTGCCGTTGGGGGCAACCCCACGATTCAGCTGTGTGCTGATGTACAAAGACATATCCAGGACATCCGCTTTTAAGACGCCGGATGGAGCCAATGGGTCAGCGTCCCAATCTTCAGGCTCCGCTTCAATGATTTCACCCCGGTCCAGTATGTACGACTTTCCGTAATGGGGGCTTTTTTGCGCGTCTGAATAGTAGATGGCCGCATTCTGCATACCGATCGGGTCGAGTACGCGACTTTGCAATAAATCAGCATATGCTGTATTTAGCTGGTTCACATCCCCACCATCAGCCAGTCCACCGACATAGCCGCTTAATGATGCCGAGATGTTGCTGTAGCTAAATTCACCACCGGGTTCTGCTAATAGCTCAATGTCCGCCACGTACCGCAACAAATCTTCGGCCGTGCCGTTGTCGATGTCAAAATCATCTTCAGCCCAATCTGGGATGCCACCGCGCATGCTTAACAGGTGGCGAAATGTGACCGTATCGGTCGCCTCTGCCAGTTGGAATTGAGGATAAACGTCTACAACCGGGGTGTCCCAATCAAGGACACCCTCATCAACCAAAGAGGCGATCGCCATCGCCGTCATCGATTTGGTCGTCGAGCCGATATGAAACAGGGTTTCTGTTGTTACCGGCAATTGAGCATCGACATCGCGCCAACCAAATCCTTGAGCATAAACCACTTTGTCCCCTTGGATTACGGCGACCGCAGCCCCTGGAACCTTTTGTTTCACCATTTCGCTTTCAACAAACGCCCCAAATGCATCCGCTAAATCGGTCGATGTGCCGATAGGTTCTATCGAGTTCTGATCAGCCGTTGGTGCGACAACAACAACATCATCATCATCTTCATTCTCAAGAGCTGCTTCGTCATATTCATCATCAAACGGCTCTTCGTCATCGTACTCGCTCTCAGCATTGTTGTCATAAGCCTCTTCATCATCTAGATAAAGCGCTTCGTCATCGCATGCAGAAAAGACGAAACAAAGGAGTAATAGGCTGGATATCCAGATCTGTTTTTTCATATTCGATTTTTGCCTTAGGTTGATTAAAAGGTGAAGTGGTCCGGATCAGGGCCGGTGCGTTCACCGGTGTCTAGCGCATCGATAGCTGCCATCTCATCGGCCGACAGCTCAAAGTCAAAAAACGATCCGTTTTCAACAATCCGGCCGGGGTTGGCCGACTTAGGGATGATGACAATCTCATGTTGCCAGTGCCAGCGTAGCACAATTTGTGCTGGGGTTTTACCGTGGGTTTCCGCCAAACGCATGATCGTTTCGTTGTCAAAGATGCGCGCCTTCATCAACGGGCTCCAAGCTTCGATGTAGCAATTTTTACTTTTTAGGTAGCTGTGCAAATCGGCCAGCCGCAGGCGTGGGTGCAGTTCCATCTGATTAACCGTGGGGACCAAACTGCCGGCCGCCAGCACCTGTTCAAAATGATGTTCTTTGTGATTGCTGACCCCGATCGCCCGTATTTTTCCTTCGGTGTAAAGTTTTTCTAAAGTTAGCCATGTTTCAACATATTTTTCAGCCACCGGCCAATGGACCAAATAGAGGTCGATGTAGCCTAAGTCTAGCTTGCGTAAGCTTTCTTCTAGTGCCTCACGCACATTCCCTTCCCGCTGGGCGTTGTTCCAAACTTTGGTCGTCACAAAAACTTCTTCACGCGCAATGCCGCTAGCCCGCACCGCCCGGCCGACCCCTTCTTCATTTCGATAGGCGGCCGCCGTGTCGATATGCCGATAGCCAAAGTCTAAAGCGGTCCGCACGGCTGTTTCAACCTCTTCACCTTCGGCCGATTGAAATACGCCTAGTCCCAGTTGGGGCATTTCGACCCCATTGTTTAATGTTA
>JAHDEB010000098.1 GCA_020629055.1 Chloroflexota bacterium | reverse complement strand
TTCACACCCAATTTAGCCGTCGTCACATGGTCACGCCCGTGTGCGTCTGTCAAAAATGCTTCACTACGAGAAGAAACCCATTTTACCGGCCGTTTAAGCTGCATCGAGCAGTAAGGCACAATGATCTCTTCAGGATAATGGAAGATTTTAGAACCAAATCCACCACCAACGTCTGGAGAAATAACGCGGAGCTTATTCTCTGGAATTTGCAGCGTAAATGCACTCATCAATAGACGAATAACATGCGGGTTTTGACTTGTGGTCCAAACCACCATCTCATCCATCGCATCGCTCCAGTCAGCAACGCAAGCACGTGGCTCCATCGCATTTGGAATGAGGCGTTGATTGATAAGATCTAGCTCAACAACATGGTCAGATGCATCTAGGGCCGCTTTTACAGCGTCAGAGTCACCCAATGGCCAGTGAAAGCTGGTGTTATTTGGGGTCTCGTCATGAACTTGTGGAGCGCCTGGCTCTGTCGCCTTTTTAGCGTCAGTGACAACTGGCAGCTCGGTGTAATCAACGTAGATAGCATCTAGGGCATCGTATGCGATGTACACCGATTCAGCGACAACGACAGCAACCGCATCCCCTACATGACGAGCCTTATCGACTGAAAGTGCATGCCAAGGGGGCAGTTTAATATCTGGAGGTGTAAATCCACAAGGGATCGGCCCAATTCCGGCCGCCTGAATATCTTCACCGGTATAAACGGCTAATACGCCTTCCATCGCCAATGCTTCGCTTGCATCGATATTATCAATTGTGGCGTGGGCATAAGGGCTACGTTTTACAGCAGCGTACGCCATATCTGGCAGCTTTAGATTGGCAACGTATTTACCTTGCCCTTGAATAAAGCGGGGGTCTTCAACACGTTTTATCGGTTGACCCATAAATTTAGACATTAGTCACCTCCTGCCATTGCTGGGGCCGCCTGCTGTACAGCCTTAACAATATTTTGGTACCCTGTACAACGACAAATATTTCCCTCTAAACCATGGCGGATTTCTTCTTCGCTAATGTTCGGATTCCCTTCTACCAGTTTAGACGCTGACATAATCATACCAGGGGTACAATAGCCGCACTGCAAGCCATGTTGGTCCCAAAATGCTTGCTGCATCGGGTGCAAATCATTGTCTGATGTTGCTGCCAGTCCTTCGATAGTGGTCACATCAGCACCATCGGCCTGCACGGCCAAGCATGTGCAAGATTTAACCGCCATACCGTCCATGTGAACAGTACATGCCCCACATTGACTGGTATCACAGCCAATATTGGTGCCTGTCAAGTTCAGATCTTCACGCAGAAAATCTGTGAGTAGCTTGCGTGGCTCAACATCACGAGTGTGAGTTTTGCCATTTACAGTTACAGTTATTTCCATTTGTACCTTCCTTAAAAGTAATATACGTCGGTAGAAATATAGGTGGAATGCTTTTGTTAGCATGTCCACTACTTGGCATTCATGAGCGAAGTGTCTCTCGCCAAGTAGGTGAAAAGGGCACCGTTACGGACTCATGTTACGCACTCTAAACAAGAAAAGTCTAAATTACCTTGGGAACAAGCCCCGTAATTTTTGAAGACTTTTCTTGTCTTTGACGAGAAAGCGCGTAACACCGGTTACGGAGTCTAAATTCAGAAAACAAAAAGACCCGTGCAATGCGTGCAGCGGGTCTTCAAAGATTCCAAACTATTCATTTCAATTGCGCAGCTGACAGGAATAGACACGGGGTGACTAAGTTTGGTGAAAACTATTTCTACTTTCCCTTTAGTGCGTTTAAATCTGTACTGCATGTGCTTTTTGAAATCGGTTTTTAAACTTTTCGCTTCGAAAAATGATTCTATTCCATATATTAAAATTGAACAAATAAGTGGCCACTTTTTTGGATGATTTAGTCATTTTTGATGACATCGCCAAAATCAGCCAGCATTCACGAACCTTTCATCAAAACTTACAAAGAACGAGATAACATTAGACGTTATGAGAAAAAGCACTTTCATTTTTACAGCACTCTTCTTATTGGGCACTCTGGTAATCGCGGGGGCACAACAACCCCAATCAGCGGCCGAAGCTCAAGAAACACAAACTTTTTATATGCCTATCATGCGCCTGCCTTCAAGAGCACCAGATGTAGCCCCTTCAAGCCTTGCTTGGGGTGTCAACTTCATTAACTCGGTGGATCATCCGGCCGATGCTGAGGCATTTGCGGCCGGGAAAAGCACCGGTGCAGGCTGGAATCGCTGGCCATTCTACTGGTACAAAATCGAACCAAATGAAAATAGCTTTGATTGGAGCGAACATGACGAAGTTGTGATTGCTGACTTTGCCAATGGGTATCAAATTAATGCGATCCTGTTGGGGACACCGGGCTTTTACCTGAACGGCCGAGCGCCAGTCCGCAAAACGGATCTAAATGCGAATGGACCGATTCAGCTACGATCAATTCAAACTGCAACCCCACGTGGGGTCCACGACCCGATTTTCGCTGACGGTTCTGACGTTTATGGCGAAGGCAAGACGATTAACCCGAACAACAAGTTTGCCGTCTATGTGTTTGCCACGATCAATCGGTATAAGCCTGGGGGCGTCTTGGCAAACGCTCATAATTGGCCAGCGGATCAAGGCATTACCCATTGGGAGATGTGGAACGAACCGGACTTCGCAATTTTCTGGGACGGTAGCCAAGAAGATTATGCTCGCCTTTTGAAAGTCGGATACATGGCGGCAAAACAGGCGGACCCCGATGCGGTTGTTTTAAGCGGTGGTTTGGCCAATGTGGATGATCCCGACTACTATGAAAAGCTCCTAAATATCCTAAAAAATGATCCAGATGCGGTCGCTCACGGCTACTTCCACGACATTTTTGCCACCCACAGCTATTCAAATTCATGGCAATCTTGGTTTCACGTCTGGAAGTCTCAGCGAGACATGAAAGAGCATGGTCTAACAAAAGATGTTTGGATCAATGAATCTGGCTTGCCCGCCTGGAACGATTATCCTGGTCCCGTTTGGGACAGCACCAGCCAGTTCCGTGGCACCATCCAAGAAACAGGTGACTACATCATTCAATCCGCTTTTTACGCCCGTTACGCTGGGGCGGATGGGATTTTCCATTTCCAACTGTATGATGGCTGTGGCAATCAACCGGCATTTACCGACTTTCCGCCCCATAACAGCGAATTGTGTGATGGGAGCGGCAATTACAACGGCAAACCATGTGCAGGCGATGCGTACGGGCTCTTCCGAAACCGCTCAAGCGACATTTGTTTTAGTCAGCATCCGGAAGCGGGTTCAGCTCGGCCGGAAGCACTGGCAGCTTTTCAAATTTTGACCAACGATCTCGCAGAAGGGGTCCCTTATTTGCGGACGCGTCAAGGTGAAGCGACACCATTGGGACAGCCGGTTGAAATTATCGGTGTCTATCGACTAGACACGAAGCAGCGGGTTATCGGCATTTGGAATCGTTTTGGTGAAGATCAAACAGCACTGATCGCGGCCGTTGACAGCTCGGCAACCCTCATCCATTCAGATGGCACGCGTGAGACGATTACCCCGACGGGTGGTAATTATGTGATTCAGCTGCCAGGGGCGACCAATCAGAACTTTACGCCGGATAAGTTTAATTCGTATATGGTGAGTGGGAAGACGTTTGTGCTGGTTGAAACGCTGGAGTAAGGTCCAAATTTAACCGCTTAAACTTAGTTTTCAATGAGCACTTGCAGCACATGGCGCAAAATCTCGGCCGTATTTTTCGCATCGTCTAACCCACGATGCTGCCGACCCTCAAACTCAATCTCCAAATCCTTCAACGCTCGGCGCATCCCCACCATTTGCTCCAAATCTTTTGATTGAGCATAAAGTTTTTTCAGGTCCTTATGGTTCAAAAATTGAGGTGGAACCGGCTGTAAATGGTCGGCCAAATCAGTCATCAGCCGATGGCGGTCATAATCGCTCCATGAATACCAAACAAACTTTTCCGGCCCCATCCAGTCGAAAAAACGTTTAAACGCTGCTGGAAACGTGTCAGCTTGCGCTAAATCATCTTGTTTGATGGAAGTAAACCGAACACAGAACTCACTGAGGATGGGATGCTTCACCGGCCGCACATAAACTGAAAATTCGTCAATTTGCTCAAGCTTCGCATTCAGCTTCACCGCCCCGATCTCGATCGTTTCCATCTCGGCCGCATTCTCCCAGTTTTTCCAGCAGGTTGCTTCGATATCTACGACGATATGATGAACGACATCTTCTATTTCTAAATCTATTTTAGCTATGCTGTCTTTTCCCCCGATGGCAGTTCGTTTTTGCGAAACGTCATCCCCATCGCATCTTCACCCCCGATCACAAAACCGGTCTTTTTAAATCCAAATTTAGAATAGAAACTTTCAGCAGCTGAATTATCCGGATGCACAGTTAAATAAACCCCTTCACACTCCTCAATTTCATCTTGAATTTTGCTCAAGAACTTCTGCATGGCAGCCGCCCCATATCCTTTTCGTTGAAAGCGTTGGTCGATCAAAAACCCGCCAATGTATACGACCTTTCTTGTATCTGGTCGATGCATGAAACTGTAAAAGCCGATAAGCTGGTCCTCTTCTGTTTCAAATATCCCGATCGGGTCGTAGCGTACGCCATCTGGTTGGATATACGCTTTTGCCAACGAAACGGCAACACTCGGTACAAACTCTTTTTGATTGGGAAACACGTCTAACTTAATCGCCTCTTCCCAGTTCTCTGTATTTATCGGGCGGATTTCAATCATATTTCGATTCCTTGCGAATTAATGCAATATACAGATAAAAAATTGTGTTTATTAAGCTGTTCAAGTTGACATAAAACAGTAGAATCAACGATTGTATTATACAGGTGCAGGGGGATTTCAAAAATAGCCAACCAAATCATCCTACCAAATGCCTATCTATTCCATCATAATTCAGCGAGATAAGCTACCCAACTGATAGTGATATGCTAAAATTTTCAACTTGGTGTCTGACCTAACAACTATTGATGGGCTAACGATAAAAACAAAGTAACTGTACAGGTATCTCGGTTTGCTCCCCTCTCCCAGTGGGAGAGGGGCTGGGGGTGAGGGGCTGAACTTCGTTCAGCTTAAGCCCAACAGGGTTGGGCCGTCCACCTCCCCTAGCCCGACCCAACTCTGTTGGGTTTTAGCTAAACCTTGTTTAGCCCCTCCTTATAGGAGGGGAACCAACCAGACCTGTATAGTCACAAAACAAATACTTTGACTCTATAGGAATGGAAACAAAATAAATTGTCCCAAAGTGATTTCCGTTCCTGCTCAGCTGAAGATGAAATCAGGGACAGTCATTCAATCTTCAGCCCTAATCTATTCACAACATTCGGAGAACACGTTTAATGACGCAAATGCACGGTTTTGAGCTCATTCGGGAAGAATTCATAGAAGAAGTAGATAGCCACGCCAAACTTTTCAAGCACACCAAAAGCGGTGCAGAATTTTTGTCATTGGAAAACAGCGATGAAAACAAAGTTTTTGGGGCAACGTTTAAAACACCGCCTAAAACGTCTAACGGCATTGCGCACATCATGGAGCATTCTGTCTTGTGTGGTTCTAAAAAATATCCGCTAAAAGAGCCATTTGTAGAGCTAATAAAAGGTTCGCTCAAGACGTTTCTAAACGCATTCACCTACCCGGACAAAACATGCTACCCGGTTGCCAGCACGAACTTGCAAGACTTCTATAACCTGATCGATGTTTATCTCGATGCGGTTTTTCACCCCCTAATCGCCGAGCACCATTTGGAACAAGAAGGGTGGCACTTAGAACTAGACAGTTTAGAAGATGATTTGAAGTTCAAAGGGGTAGTCTATAACGAGATGAAAGGGGCGTATTCATCTCCGGAGGGGGTTCTCGGCCGCCATACGTCTGAAGTATTATTCGACCCGAGCCATCCATATGGGGTTGATTCTGGTGGGGACCCGGCCGTTATTCTCGACCTAACTTACGCTGAGTTCAAAGCGTTCCATGAAAAATACTATCATCCATCAAACGCTCGCCTGTACATGTACGGGGACGATGATTTAGACACCCGCCTACAAATTTTAGACAAAGTATTATCGGAGTTTGATGCGATCGAAATTGACGCAGAGATTCCGCTTTATCCGTTGCGGAGTGAATCCTCACGCCACGTTTTCCCCTATTCGATCGAAGCTTCGCAAGAAGGTGAAGCTAAAAACTTCGTATCGGTCAACTGGCTGATGCCTGAAGTTACCGATCAAGAAACATTAATGGGGATGTCGGTTCTTTCTTATGTTTTATCTGGATCGGCCGGTGCACCTTTGCAAAGACGCTTGATCGAGTCTGGTTTGGGTGAAGACACTCTTGGAGGCGGCATTTCAACCTATATGCGCCAACCGACTTTTGGCAGTGGGCTAAAAGGGGTCAAACCTGAAAACATCGACAAGGTAGAAGCCCTCGTCCTAGAAATACTTGAATCGCTGGCGACAAACGGCTTTGATGAAAATGAAATCGCATCTGCCATGAACACGATTGAATTCCGTTTACGTGAAAGCAATACGGGTGGCTTCCCCCGTGGATTGGCCTACATGTTGGGCAGTCTCAGTGAATGGCTGCACGATGGGGACCCGATCAATGCGATGCGGTATGAAAAAGCACTGGCCAGTGTCAAAGAAAAAATCGCGGCTGGAAATTATCTTGAATCACTGATCCAAACTTATCTGATCGACAACAACCATCGCACCACGCTGGTCTTAGAGCCGGACAGTGGGCTGAAAGAACGGCTAGAGGAAGCAGAAGCGAGCCGATTGGCCGAAGCCAAGGCTGCATTGAGTTCAGCAGAGCTTGAAGAGATTATTGAAAACACGAAAACGCTCAAACAACTACAAGAAGCGCCCAACCGGCCGGAAGATCTGGCGAAACTCCCCTCTTTGTCGCTATCAGATTTAGACCGCAAAATCACAACGGTTCCGGTTGATGTGAAAGATTTTGGTGAAACGACCATGATCAACCATGATCTATTTACCAATCGGATTATTTACACTCGCATCGGATTAAATTTACGCGTCATACCTCAAGATCTGCTCCCATACGTCCCGCTCTTTAGCTACGGCTTAACAGATTTGGGGCTAGAGGGAGAAGATTACGTCAAACTGTCACAGCGCATCGGTATGCAAACGGGTGGCGTGGGTGCCAGCCGGATGATCGCGGCCAAGCGAGACAGTGAAGAAGCGCTCGCATGGTTATGGCTGCGCGGTAAAGGGACTGTAGACAATGCCGATCAGCTGCTCGACCTGATGCGAGATATTTTACTAACTGTCAATTTTGACAATCCTGAACGCTTTAAGCAGCTATTGCTAGAGGAAAAAGCTGGGGAAGAAGCCGGGCTTGTGCCGGGCGGGCACCAAGTTGCCCTCGGCCGTTTGCGAGCCGCATTCTCAGAAGCTGGTTCAATCTCAGAATCGATGGGGGGGGTAAGCTACCTATTCTTCTTGCGCAAGCTGGTTGATGAAGTTGAAAATGATTGGAGTGGCGTTCTCAGCAAGTTAAAACGCATTCACAAATTGATCGTCAATCGAAATACGATGCTGGTTGACACCACCTTAGATGGCGAAAACTATGTGCAGTTTGAGGACAAGCTAAAAGCGTTTATCGAATCGATGCCCGCAGCTGAACCGGTCTTCCAAACCTGGTCTCGCAACAGCTTCCCAACCCATGAAGGGTTAACGATTCCGGCCCAAGTCAACTATGTTGCCCTGGGTACAGACGTCCATAAAGCTGGGTTTAAATCTCACGGTTCATGGCACGTCGCCCTGAATTTGGTGCGTACCGGCTATCTGTGGGACCGTGTGCGGATGCAAGGGGGCGCTTATGGGGCGTTCATTCCGTACAACTCTCATTCAGGTTCTCTCGTATTTTGTTCATACCGCGACCCTAACTTAGCGCAAACGCTTGATATTTATCGTCACACGGCCGACTTCTTCCGCAAACTTGATTTACCCAAAGGGGAAATTGAAAAAGCGATTATCGGTGTGATCGGTGATTTTGACTCGTACCAACTGCCCGACGCAAAAGGGCATACAGGTCTGATGCGCTATTTGTATGGAACCACCAGCGAATACCGTCAACGGATTCGTGACGAGGTGCTAGGGACGACGTTAGCAGATCTGCATGCATTTGCAGAGGTGCTTGATGAAGTGGGCAAGAACGGCCGGATTGTTGTGGTTGGCTCATCGGACAATATCGATGCTGCCAATGCAAATGACACCCTTGGCCTAGAAAAGCTAGCCCTTATGTAAAAATAGAATCGGGCAGGTGCTAAATAATTTAGCGTCTGCCCGCTTGTTAGAGAACATGTTAGTAACCAATAATATCGATGAAATCCGCCAAGCACGGTGGGCGGACCCTACTGCAAGCTGGGGGCTAGTCCCCACCATGGGCGCCTTACACGCGGGGCATTTGTCATTGGCCGAACGGGCCGTATCAGAAAATGATAAAGCTTGCGCCACCATTTTCGTTAATCCAACTCAATTTGCCCCTACAGACGACTTAGACAAATATCCGCGAACGCTACAGCATGACTTGGATACATTCGAATCAGCCGGCATCGATCTCGTTTTCACTCCTACTCCAGACATCATGTATCCGGCCGGTTTCGGCACACGGGTTTTGGTCGATGGGATAACAGATAAACTTGAGGGAGAATATCGCCCTGGCCATTTTGATGGGGTCACCCAAGTGGTGACCAAATTATTCAACATCGTCCAACCGACGCGGGCTTATTTCGGGCAAAAAGATGCTCAACAGACGGTTGTGCTCAAAAAAATGGTCCGTGATTTAAATTTCAATCTCGATTTAATCGTATGCCCGACAGTGCGAGAAGCGGATGGGCTAGCGATGAGTTCGCGAAACCGATATTTAACGATGACACAAAGGGCCAACGCCCCTGTTTTACATGCGGCATTGCAAAGAGCGGCCGATATGATCGTTGAGGAGGGGGTGCGGAATGCTGAAAAAGTGCGTCAAGCGATTCGGAAAATGATCAATCAAACGCCGGAAGCAAAATTGATTTATGCTTCTGTTGCCAGCGGTGTTACCTTAGATGAGTTGGAAAAGATTCATGGGGAGATCTTAATTTCGCTTGCCGTTCGGCTGGGCGAGACACGACTGATTGATAATTTGATGTTAAAAGATGTCGAATAAACATTCAGCAGAACTGGGCTGAATTTTAAATTCACGATCCTGAGGAAAAAGAGATGATTAAAAAAATAACTTCAATGTGCTTACTTCTATTTGTTGCGGTTGGTTGCCAAGCGCCAGCTACCGGCCCTACAGAGCCAGCGCCGGAAACTCCCGATAAAGCACAAGAGGTCGAAATGTCAATCCCAGAATCGTTTAATCATCCACATGTAACCGATGCGATCGTGCAGCTCGCGGCTCAATTGGATATTCCAGCAGATCAGATTGAAATTATAAAAGCGGAGCCGAAGGTGTGGCCTGACTCAAGCATGGGATGCCCGAAACCAGGGTTGATGTACATGCAAGTGCTCGTTGAAGATGGGATGCTTATTCAACTGAAAGCAAACGGTACCAGCTATGATTTTCATAGTGGGAACGGGCAGAATCCGTTTTTGTGTGAAGCTCACAGCACCAGCTAAAGATTAACTACAGACAAGCCTGAATCCCATGTGACCGGTTGAACTATCGGGGGTGTTGTGGGTGCGCGCCCCCACCCGATATCGGTTGCAGTAGGATTTGTGGCATAGATAAGAGCCCCCTTTCATCACCTTTGCATCACCCGTCGGTGGACCCATCGGGTTGTTTTTCAGCCCGTTAAGATGAAATGAGGGGTGGAACCAGTCTGAACACCATTCCCACACGTTGCCCGACATGTTGTATAAGCCATACCCGTTCGGCCGATATTGATCAACCGGGCAAGTGCCTGCAAAACCATCTTTAGTCGTATTTTTAGTTGGAAAAACCCCCTGCCAAATGTTGCACTGGTGCTTGCCAGTCGGCATCAAGCTGTCTCCCCACGGATATTTCTTCTGTTTCTTGCCACCTCGGGCCGCATATTCCCACTCCGCCTCGGTCGGCAAACGTTTGCCAGCCCAATTGGCATAAGCAACGGCGTCGTTCCATGAAACATGCACAACAGGATGATTTTCTCGTTGATCGATGTTTGATTGTGGCCCTTCAGGATGTTGCCAGTTCGCATCAAACACCTGCCGCCACCATTCAGCCCCCGGCACAGACCGAGTGGGTGGAAAACCATCAGGCAAAAACAGATGGAAGACAAAGGACCAACCAAATGTTTCAGCTTCTGTTTTATACCCGGTTGCAGAGATAAATTCAGCGAACTGCCGGTTGGTCACCGCCATGGGGTCTATCCAAAATGGATCAAGCGTAATTTCACGGACCGGCCCTTCACCGTCGGCCGGAAATCCCTTTTTATAGGCGGATCCCATCAAAAATGAACCGCCGTTCAGTTTGATCATCCCCTCCGTTGATCCGCTTTTAGCGTTTTGTTTTTTTATTTCGCTGGGATTATTTGTGCCACGAGAAACGGTGCAACAGGTTGATTCTTGACTCATAAAGCTAATTCGATTCGTCTTCCGGCAGGATGCGCATCGTCTCGATGTAAGCGGCCGATGCACGGCGGTAGTTGCCCGGCGCCCGTGCGATTCTCGCCTTAACATCATCAGAAAGCTCGGCACGCACCTTGGCAGGCACACCGGCAACCATCACACCGCTTGGGATGTCTGAGTTTTCACGAACAACAGCCCCGGCCGCAATCGCTGCAAGCGAGCCGACTTTTGCCCCTTCCAAAACGGTTGCGTTCATCCCAACAAGAACCCCATCGCCGATGACGCAGCCCTCTAAAACAGCCGCATGGCCGATGACGACGTTGCTGCCGACGATGGTATCAAAGCGGCCGTTGACATGAATCACAGCATTGTCCTGAACGCTGGTACCAGAGCCGATCCGAATATGGCCCGAATCGCCCCGAATCACCGCCCCAAACCAGACGCTTGACCCTTCTTCAAGGAGCACATCACCGATCACAGTGGCATTCGGGGCGATGAAAACATTTTCAGCCACCTGCGGCCGTTTCCCATTAAATTCAATTAGCATAAATTATGAAATCGCTTCTTCAACGAAGTCCATCCGATCTTGTCCCCAATGCAGAACGCCATCAACGATGAACGCTGGCATGCCAAACAGACCGTTATCGACCGCTTCGGCCGTCACTTCAAAAAGCTCTTTCTTAATTTCAGGGTCTTGCATACTTGCTCCGATTCCTTTTGGATCAAGCCCAGCATCAAGCATCACTTGGGTCACCACGGCCGGGTCTCCCATATTTTTATCATTGACCCAAATCGCCTCGAAGCAAGCTTTGTCATACGCTTCGATAAAACCTTCACGGCGTGCGTACAGTGCGCCTCGCATCAAATAAATCGTATTAATCGGAAACGCGCTGTTCATTTTAAAGTCAATGCCATACCGTTCAACAAATCGCTGTATGTCCTGATTTAGCCAACGGCCTTTTGCAGGCACATTCATCGGGGCTTGATTGCCAGCAGATTTAAAGATTCCACCAAGCAATGCCGGTTTGCGTACCACCGTGGCGCCATGTTTCTCTGCAATCTTATAAATTTGGGTCCACGCCAAGTATGAGGCTGGCGAGGCATAGTCATAATAAAAGTCTATTGTTTTACTCATGGGGTTCTCTTTTCGAATTGTTAGTTAGTGCCCATCGACACACTTCGGCAAGCTCTGGGCGAGTGCTCAGGACGAAGAATTGTTTAGGTTTTACCACTTTTCGCACCACGGCCGCACGTCCATTTCGAATGTCCAGGCGCTGCGGGGTTGATTATGGAGAAAGATATAATTTTCGGCAATCTCATCAGGGTTCAAAATACCGTCTTTGGGCAAAGATTTTATTAATTCCGCAAAGTTTTCGCGACTCCAAGGGGTATCAATGATGCCATCGACAATGATGTGGGCGACATGAATGCCTTGCGGCCCGAGTTCCCGCGCCATACTTTCGGCCAAAGCCCGCAGCGCATGCTTGGCACCTGCAAATGCAGAAAACCCTTCTTTGCCCCGCACGCTGGCGGTTGCACCGGTAAACAATATCGTGCCACGGCCGCGTGTCTTCATATATTTTGCCGCTTCACGCCCGGCCAAGAAGCCGGCAAATGAAGCCATCTCCCACACTTTATAATATTTGCGCGATGTGGTTTCGACGATATTGAAATGGATGTTGGCCCCGATGTTGAAAACGACCACTTCAAGCGGGCCGATCTCATTCTCAATTTTTTCAAACAGTTCGATGACGAGTTCTTCTTTGCGGGCATCAACTCCGAATGGATGACAGATACCACCGGCCGACCGGATTTCGGCCGCAAGGTCGTCCAATCTTTCGACGTACCGGCGGGTCATGCAGACCTCATACCCCTCACGGGCAAAGCGCTTGGCGACAGATCCACCCAACGCAGCCCCAGCCCCTATAACCAACACGACACCTTTTTTTTCCATCACCTTCTCCTTTTGTCCTTTATTTTGAATTAGAAACTAATTCGTATTGGCCGTTTTCCATTTTGTAGCGACACCGTCCCAAATTTCAAGGATGGCGGTGCCACCTGACAGCAAATGCACCGCCCCATAAACCAGCACACCGGCCGGAATCGCAGCGATGACAAACAGCAGTCGGTCAAGTGGCAGCTGCGCAATTAAGCGGATGGCGATCGCCATAGCTCCGGCCGCAAACGCACAGCGTCCAAACTCTTTTAACAACACCAACTCTTTCAGAGGTTCATAAACGGTTCGGTACACGAGCCAGGTCAGCAGCATGACGGTAAATGCATAGACCAAACGGCCGACCGATAGCCCAAAAATGCCGATCGGTTTGACCAAGGCGAAATTGAGCCCAACCCCGATAATGATGCTAAACACCTGAATAACCATCGGCCGGAATGTATCGTGACGTGCGAAAAATGCCAGCGCCAAAATATCATACGTTGACAGGGCGATGGCGCCCGATGCAGCGATCACAATCAGCGAGTAGACCAGCTGGGTCGATTCCGCCGTAAATTCACCACGCTCCATAATGACCGAAATACCGGCCGGGCCGAGCGCAACCAATCCGACAAAGCTGGGGATCAACAGCAGCCACAAATAGCGCAATGCGGCCATCATTGAGCCATGCAGTTTATCCACTTGGGATGCGTTGAACTCTTCACTGAGGGTAGGTAAAAATGTGATGAGCAGGGAAACACCAAACAAATCAACCGCCATGTTGGTCAGCAAGACGGCGAAAAACCACGCAGAGGTGCTGCCTTCAGGTAAGCCGGATGCGAGGCGTATCACGGTGATATCGACGATTTCAAGTGAGCCTAAAATAACCAAGCGGGGCCAGAGCAAGTGCAAAATCTCTTTGATCTCGGGCAAGGAGAAATCGAGCTGCGGCCACAGAGAAAGGCCATAGCGCCGGATCATGAAAAGCTGTGCGCACAGATGCATCACAATTCCCAGAACGCCTCCCCAGACCATCGCGTGCACCCCATAACGCTCGGCACCGAAATACAGGCCAAGCACAAAACCGGTGTCAAACAGAAGCGCCCCTAAAGAAGGGGCTAAAAAATGTTGGTGTGAATGCAAGATGCTCACCAAAATACTGCTTAACCCAAACAAAAACATGCCGAATAATGCGATGCGCATCAGGCTTGCGGTGAGCATCTGTTGCTCGGGTGAAAAATCTGGCACAAGCACAACGCGAGCCAGCCAAGGGGCGAAGATGGCGGCCGTGATACACATCGTGCCCAAAATCAAGGCGATTGTGGTCAAAACCGTATTGGCCAGCTTCTGTTGGTAGGGCTGGTCGCGCGAGACTAAGGAGGCCGAGAATACCGGAATCAATGCGGTCGCCATCGCCCCACCAGACACCATCACAAAAAAAACATCGGGCAGCTGCCAAGCGGCCGCCATTGCGTCAGCATCGGCGCTGGTGCCGAAAGCGCTTGTCGACAAAAACAGTTTTGCAAAGCCGGTGATTTTATTGAGCGCTGAAAGGGTGGCAACTAGCAGTGTCGCCTGAATGAGTTTTGAATTTTTAAACACGTTAGGATGCTTTCTCGAATGTCATAAATGAAGAGTAAAATGCGAGCATCAAGACACCGACCCCCATAATGAGGACAACTTTTAACAGAATAATGAAGCGAGCCACGCGAATAATTAGCAGCAGGAGCCCGAAAAAAACAATAAAAGATAAAATAGACCAAATTCGGTGCATCGTCGGATGCGGCCGTAAAACCGTTCCACAATTTTTACAATTGATTCGCGGCCGTCCGCCCCCCATCACAGCGATTCGGAGCCGGTTAATTGGCGTTTGGCAAACTGGACAAGTGGCTGGAGGCACAGGTGGGTTACTCATCCTTCCGATTATCCTGTATAAAGGTTGAAATGAAAACTAAATCATCCAAAGAAATTATCAGAGCCTCAGAAATCGGCACCTACATGTTTTGCAATCGTGCGTGGTGGCTCCGGAGGGTTGAGGAGCAAGAATCAACCAATTTCGCTGAGATGGCCCGAGGCACACGGAGGCATGAGCAACATGCGAGGTCGGTGCGCGGTTCCGACATATTGCAGCGCTTGGCCTACGGACTCATCGCCCTCGCCCTTCTACTCATTATCATCTACTTCTTGCTGTAATCTGTTCGCTCAGACCTAAATTGCAGGTGTCACCATGCCCCAACTCATTACCCTCGCCATCATTTGTATTATTTTTGCGGCCGGTTCAATCTGGCTCAGCCGCTGGCTCAAAGAGCGCTCGGGCGTGCCAGATGGT
Source organism: Chloroflexota bacterium (assembly GCA_020629055.1). Lineage (GTDB taxonomy): Bacteria > Chloroflexota > Anaerolineae > Promineifilales > Promineifilaceae > WTJY01. The sequence continues at coordinate 6,246 of JAHDEB010000098.1, read as the reverse complement.
GATGTCGTGTATGACGATGCGGGTTCATGGTATGAGGTCGCCCAGCCCTTGTTTAGTAAAGAGCTGATGCTTGCAGGAAAACCGGACTATGTTGTCGCAGGGGAAAACGGTATTTTGATTCCGGTTGAGTTTAAATCAACCAAAGCGCCTAAAAAGCCGTATCCGGGGCATGTTATGCAGTTAGCGGCTTATTGCGCATTGGTTGAATCCCATTTTGGGCAACGGCCGTCACACGGCATCATTCGGTATGATGATCGCTCCTTCAACATTGACTATACGAGAAGGCTAGAGCATGAGCTCCATGCCATCCTAGAAGAGATGCGGTTTGATTTAGAAGAAGATGAGGTTCCTCGAAACCATGATGCATGGCAACGTTGCAACGGCTGTGGATTCAAAGATGTATGTGCAGAAAGTTTGGTTTAATCGACCAAAGGGAACGGATGATTCCGGCCGGGTTTAGGGGCGTCAAAACACCCGGCTAACGACAAACGTTCAACCTTTTAGAGCTAGTTTCCATGGTCAATCAATCGATTTTCCTCGGCTATACGCAGACGTCTGTATAAGATTGCCAGGAAAATGAAACAAACTATTATGCAAAACCACTAGACCAGATTTTTGACACCTTCCAGTATACTTACCGACATGGATCGAAGGAACAAACTCTTCAAAGATTTTTCTCCTCAGAGACGCTGGACACAGCAATCTAAAGTTCACTCGACCCCCAAACACACACTTAGAACTCTCGCACATCATCACTAAGAAGATGGCGGGAGTTTTTTATTTCCCTTGGTTTACAAGGGAATTGAGTACGGCACCTTAAAAGCGCGAATCTCTAAATCTAGAGGTTCGCGCTTGTTTGTTTTTAAGAGGAAATAAACCCAATGGAAGACAAGAAGCTAACGACTTGGCGCGTCCAAGTGTTTCAAAAGGCAGAGTATCGTACAGGGAAGCTGGGAAAATATGCAGAAGCGGCCGCGCAAATGGGGATCGCTAAATTATCAGCCTGCCTTACCGGTCGTTTATACCTATTACGGGGTGAGCTAAGCTCGGCCGAAGTCAAAAAACTAAGCCAAGAATTATTAGTAGATCCGGTCACAGAATCTTATTCGATCACCCCTCAAGCTGAAGCGGAGCTAAAAACGCCTCAGATCGAAGTCACCCCCCTGCCCGGCGTAACTGATCCAGCGGCCGAGAATTTGGTCCGTGCGTCGCAGCTCATGGGGATCAAAGTAGACACCGCCGCGACCGGACAGATCTTTTTATTGAATGATGAGTTAGACACAGAGACGCTTGAGCAACTGGCGGAAAAGGTGTTTTCAAACCCTGTGGTGCAGCAAACGGCGGTTAATCGGCCGATTGTGCCACCATTTGTCAATTATGCTGAGGGCGACGGATTGGTAGAAAGCATTCCCTTGACCGAAGCAACAGATCGTGAGCTAGAAACAATAAGCCAAGAACGTAGATTAAGCTTAAACCTAGAAGAGATGCAGGCTGTACAAGTTTGGTACAAGAGCGAAGGACGCGAGCCGACCGATTTAGAACTAGAAATGCTGGCCCAGACCTGGAGCGAACATTGCGTCCATAAAACGTTTAGAGCCAAAATCGACTATACCGGCCCCGATGGTGAAACAGAGACGATCGACGGAATTCTGAAAACCTATTTGCGGGCCGCCACTGACAAAGTCGCCAAACCATGGGTTAAGTCCGCATTTGTAGACAATGCCGGAATCGTAGCATTTACAGATGAATTTGATCTGGCTTTTAAAGTAGAGACCCACAATCATCCATCTGCACTGGAGCCCTTTGGCGGCGCAAACACAGGCATCGGCGGCTGTATTCGGGACGTTTTAGGGGTTAGTGCCCGGCCGATTGCGAACACTGATATTTTGTGCTTCGGTCCTCAAGAAATGAACGGGGCAACCTTGCCAGAAGGGGTTTTACACCCAACTAGGGTAAAATCGGGCGTTATCGCAGGCATCGAAGATTACGGAAACAAGATGGGGATCCCAACCGTAAATGGATCGATTGTTTATCATCCTGGATATGTCGCAAACCCGCTGGTTTATGCTGGCTGTTTGGGCATTTTGCCTGTCGGCAGCCATGTGACAGAGCCACAACCGGGTGATCTAATTGTCGCCTTGGGCGGCCGGACCGGCCGGGACGGCTTGCGTGGCGCAACCTTCTCTTCAATGGAGATGGACGTTTCTACCGGTGATATCGCAGGTTCATCGGTTCAAATCGGTCATCCGATTATGGAGAAGCAAACCCAAGAGGTCATTCTACAGGCGAGAGACGCCAAGCTTTATACCGCGATTACCGACTGTGGTGCCGGGGGTTTTTCATCTGCCGTAGGCGAGATGAGTGAGGAGCTAGGGGCGCGCATTCAGTTAAAAAACATGCCCTTAAAATATCCAGGGCTACGGCCGTGGGAAATGTGGCTAAGTGAAGCGCAAGAGCGCATGGTTCTGGCTGTGCCTGAGGCGAATCTAGCTGCATTGCAAACAATTTGTGATGGGCAAGATGTCGAACTCACGATCCTGGGCGAGTTTACCGGTGATAAACGTCTGCAAATCTTTTACGGGGATCGCCTGGTTGGTGATTTGTCCGAAGAATTTTTACATGATGGAATCCCGCAAAGAAAAATGACGGCGAAATGGGAAAGGACAAAAAAGGTTGATCCGAACATCGTGCACGACGAAGTCGCTGCGGCCGGACATGAAGCGACGTTGCTCAACCTGCTCGCACACCCAAACATCAACAGTCGCGAAGAGACGATTCGAGTGTATGACCATGAAGTGCAGGGATCTACGGCGGTAAAACCGCTTGTGGGTCAAGCAAGCATCGGCCCTTCAGATGCGGCCGTGCTGGTTCCACTAGATACGGTTTCAGCCAGCGCACAGAACACCAAAGGTGTGGCGCTTTCAAATGGCATTTGCCCCCAACTTACAGACATTGACCCTTACAACATGGCATGGGCCGCAATCGATGAAGCGGTTCGGAACGGTGTCGCAGTTGGTGCAGACCCTGACCAGATGGCGATTTTAGACAATTTCTGTTGGGGAAATCCGAATTTACCCGATCGGCTGGGTTCTCTGGTACGCTGTTCACAAGGGTGTTACGATGCGGCCGTTGCATTTGGCACACCTTACATCTCGGGTAAAGACAGCCTGAACAACGAATACACCGGCGCTGATGGTAAAAAACATGCGATCCCCGGCACCCTGCTCATTTCAGCGATGGCCATTGTGCCAAAAGTAGAAAACACGGTCACGATGGATTTCAAATCGACTGGAGAATCGATCTACTTGTTGGGGGTGACAGGCGAGCATTTGGCCGGAACTCACTTTGAACTGCTGGGGCATCAAGTTGGTGGTGACGGACCGCAGCCGGTCAAAAACGCGCTCGACCATTACCGACTCGTCCATCAGGCTATGTTGGCAGGATGGGTCAGCGCGGCCCATGACTGTTCAGAAGGTGGCCTAGCGGTCGCCTTGGCGGAAATGGCGCTTGCGGGAAACATTGGTGCACAGGTTGAGCTTAGCGACATGCCAACGGCTATCGATGTTTCGACGGTGGCGAAACTATTTGCAGAATCAACGTCTCGTTTGGTTATGACGGTTAAACAGGGGCATGAGGCTGATTTCGAGGCATTAATGGCCAATGCACCTGTGGCAAAAATCGGTGAAACGGCTGGGCAAACGTTAAATATCGAAGAAGACGGAAACACCCTTTTAAACACCCCGATCGAGGATTTAATCGTAGCATTCCGTGGCGAGCTGCCACCTGCACACAAGCCATCAAAACAAAAAGAAACTCAAACCGAGATCAAGTCGGCCGCCAATTACAACGGTAGCCAACCGAAAGTCTTAATTTTGCACGCAAACGGATCAAATCGTGATCGCGATGCAGCATTGGCGTGCGAGATGGCAGGTGGTGCACCTGAGATTGTGCATATCAATCAATTGATGTCTGGGGAGAAAAACCTGCTCAACTATCAAATGCTCGTGGTGCCTGGCGGCTTCTCTTATGGAGACGATTTAGGGGCAGGTGTCGTTTGGTCGGCCGACCTGCGCTACTTGCTAGGTGAATCGTTGGCCGATTTTGTGGCGGCCGAAAAACCGGTTTTGGGCATCTGCAACGGTTTCCAAGTGCTGGTGAAATCAGGTCTGCTAGAAGATGTCTTTGCAAGCTCTGGCAAGGGTGCCGCCAAACGGGACTACTCGCTAACCTATAACGCTCAAGATCATTTTGAATGCCGTTGGGTGACACTAGATGCTGTGCCAAACAGTAAAAGTGTGTTTACTCAGGGCTTAACAGAACCGATCTTCTGCCCGATCGCTCATGGAGAAGGTCGCTTTGAAACGGTTAACCGACAAACGGCCGATTTATTCGCGGCCGGGCGTGTGGCCCTAACTTATGCAGGGGACAGTTACCCCGCGAATCCAAATGGATCTGTGGCAAACATTGCTGGTATTTGCAACTCCGCAGGAAATGTAATGGGGCTCATGCCACATCCTGAAAATCATATTTTCCCATGGCAACACCCTCGTTTTCATCGTAGTGAAAGCGGGCAGTCTGGTTTGATTCTGTTCGAGAATGGGATCAAATACGCAGCATCCTAACCACATGAATGAAGACCCGAGGAAAAAGTCATGACACATAAAGCGATTAATCTGAATGAAAAGTTAAGTCAATTCACAGAACACTGGAGCCCCAGAACAGTGACCGAGTTTAATGGGCATGACATCATGGTCGCCAAGATCAAAGGAGAATACCACTGGCACTCACACCCCGATACTGACGATTTCTTTCTCGTGATTTCAGGCACCATCACCATCCGTTTAAGGGATGGGGACGTTGTCTTAAACCCTGGAGAACTCTTTGTTATACCGAAGGGTGTGGAACACCAACCGATTTGTGCTGAAGAAGCCCATATTATGCTAATTGAAAAGTCCGGTACGCCGAACAGTGGCGATGCTGAAACGGCCGCCCCGCGTCAGTTTATATAACTCTTGATCGAGTTTTTTTACGATATGGCAAACATGGCAAACCAGCAGCACAAAGCAGGTGGCTCGTGACAATCTTGCTAACGAAAACTGATATTCATTCGGTTCCAAAACCAAATGTCTTTACCTTGGTGCAGGACTCAACCTTGCCAGACCGTTCACTTATCACCGCAGCCCTGTCTTTGATTTTTGATGGCGACCGTCTGTTGCTGACTAAAATCAACCATCGGGGGTGGGATTTTCCAGGTGGCCATCTAGAGCCGGGTGAATCAGCAGAAGAGGCGGTGCGGCGAGAAATTTACGAAGAAACGGCCGCACGAGTAAAAGGGCTTCGGCTTTTCGCCTATGAAAAATTTGTCATCCACGGCCCTGTCCCTTCAGATTATAAATACCCTTATCCGATTAGTTACCAAGTTTTCTTTCTTGGCTTTTTAGACAAACTTGAACCGTTTAATCCAACAGAAGAAGCTGGGGGGCGTAAGCTTTTTTCACCAGATGAGTTAAAACATAAAGATTGGCGAACCAGAGGGCCGTTTTTATACGAAACAGCCTTGGCTTATGTTAGGAACAAGGTGGAAAAATGATTAAAGCTGTAATTTTTGATTTTGACGGAACTATTTTAGACACAGAGCGGGCAGGGACAGGAGCTTGGCAACAGCTGTTCGAACGGTACGGACAAACGTTGCCGATGGATCAGTGGCTGCCCAATATCGGCCGGACCGATATCTATCTACCTGCGCCACACTTAATCGAGCTTGCCAACCTAGACAAAACGGTTGAGCAGATTCATCAAGAACGGCGTGAGTTACGTTTAGAGATTTTGGCCGATGATGGGCCAATGCCCGGTGTGCTTGATCGTATCGCCGAAGCTAAAAAAATGGGGCTAAAACTGGGTATCGCCAGCACGTCAGAAGCACGCTGGCTAAATTACCATCTGCCCCGCATCGGACTGTTATTTGATTTCGAAGTGGTACGCGGCCGATCTGACGTTGGTGGGGTTGGCAAGCCGGAGCCGGACGTCTATCTATCAGCCTGTGAAGGATTACGTGTCGAACCGGCCGATGCGTTGGCCTTAGAAGATTCGGTCAATGGCGTGATTGCAGCCCGACGTGCCGGTATGAAAGTGATTGCGATCCCAAACCCTTTAACCCGCCACATGGATTACAGCGAAGCTGATCTAGTTTTGCACTCGATGGCGGATATGACCTTAGAGGAAATGATTCAAAAAATTGATAATTAA
>JAHDEB010000097.1 GCA_020629055.1 Chloroflexota bacterium | reverse complement strand
ACTCCTCCTAAAGCGTCTCCCCCAACTTAATCGCTTCAAACACCTTCATACGGCGCAACAGCAGCAACAAAATCGCCACCGCCAATACAAACACCACTCCGAAAATCGCATAAATGATCGAAATCTGATCCCATGCGATTTGCACCACAAACGGGGGGACCAGCGCCTTGGCCGACCGGCCGACTTGGAAAAATGGGATAAACAAAACGCTGGCGCTGTACCCTAGCGCCGTCCCCAACCCCATGCCGGTCAAAATGATGGTGATCTGTTCACCGGCCAAATAAAGGGCCATTTGCCCCATCGAAAGGCCGATGGCGCGCAGCATGCCCAATTCGATATAGCGTCGTTGAAAAGACACCACGGCGAAAATGGCGAAGCCGAGTACGGTCAGCAGCGCGGCCGCACTGAACCCGACAGACAAAAGGCCGAACAGCCCTTGGCGCTCCGGCCGCCCCTGTTCCAAACGAATCTTTTCTTGCGCATCTTCGGCCGAAACAACGTTCAGCCCCAACGCACGGACGCCTTGCACTACTTCAGAGCCGGTCTGTCCAGGCTCTTTGGCGATCCAAACGTTGTAGGGGAACTGCCCCCCCAACTGCTCGTACAAATAGTCCAGATGAGCCACAAAAAACGGGCCGTCTTGCGTGTACAGAGTGGGGAAATAATCGAGCGGAGCCGCGATCACAAACTCCATTTGAGCCACTTTCCCCCCCGCCTCCACCGACATAATCAACGGATCACCCACCTGCAGGCTGTTTTGTTCCATAAACGACCGGTTGACCAAAATCATATTGCGCGCCACCGCCAGCCGGTTTAAGACACCGCCCAACGATTCGTTGCCAGCAAAGTCCGGCCGGAAATAGGCCACTTTGGCAAAATCGATCCGGTCGATGCCTAAAATGCGCCCCACCTGCTGGCTGTCGCCAATGTTGGCCGTAGCCGAGTAATCACCCACGCGGGCGGCCGCTTGCACCCCGTCTACCGTCAAATGTTCAGTAACCGGCAAAAACAGCCAGCGGGCTTCCTTGCTGGTGTCAGAATTGCTATTTTCCTCACCCTTTTTAGGAGTCCGTTTTTTGACCTTTTCCCCCAACTCAGTCAGGTTTAAATCTGCCCCGGTTTCGTAATAGGCCCGGTTGTGCAGATGGGTGTCGAGCGTGCTGGCCATCGAGCTGGTAAAGGTTGCGAGGCTAAGCGTAAATGTCAGCAGCAGCAGCGGCCCGATGTACTGGGTCGTTGATCGGGCCAGCTGACGCAGGGTAATCAACAAGGTGGTGCTGGGCTGATGGGTTGCTAGCCCGGCCAACATCTGCAAAATAACCGGCACAATGCGCACCGCGATTAGCCCTAATCCCAAACTGTAAAAAACCGGCACCAAAAACAGCAGCGGGTTAGAAAATGGATCTTGGCCGTTGGCGACGATGTTCGCCCCGTTTTGCCGATCAAGCTGATACCAGCCGTACAGCGCCGGAAGCAACAGGAAAAAGTCTAAAAAGTAGCGTTGCCAACCCGGTTTTTCTAAGTCCCGTGACTGTTGGCCGCGAAGGGTGACGATCGTATTGCGCGATGAGCGCAGCGCCGGAATCAGCAGCGCCAGCAGGGTGAACGCCAATGCGACTGCGGCATACCCAAGCGTTGTGGGTGAGATGACTGTCACCAGATCGGCCGCAGTCGCCTTAAAAATGTTGAGGTCTAAAAAGCTTTGGGTGCGCCCCATTAATCGGGCCACAAATTTGCCCAAATACAGGCCGCTGGCGATCCCCACGCCGCCTAAAATCACCCCTTCTAACAGATAAATCAGAAATATTTGAGTCCGGGTAATCCCCCGGCTGCGTAAAATCGCGATTTCGCTTTCTTCTCGGCGAACCACCATGCCGGCAATCAAGGTCACGAAGTAGATGACCAGCCCGAAAATCGGCAGGCTAAACAGCGACAGGGTTAAAATCAGCAGTCCGGCCGACGTGCTGTAGCTTTGCAACGTCGCCACAGGTGACGCATCTAACGTGGTGCCGTTTAGCAACGCATTCACCCGCGACTCGGCCGTCTGAATCTGGGTCAGCAGCTGCCGCACTGTGCCCGGCCGTACCGACCGGCCGTCTAAAATTTGATACCAAACCGCGTTCCCCACCGGCTGGTCGACCTGTTCAGCAACGGTGTTCCTAAAAATCGGCTCCGTTGTCAACAGCATTTCTTTGAATGATTCAGGTGGATAAAACCAAAACGGGTCAGTCGGGTCAGATGGGGTCCAAATACCTGAAACTTGCACCAAAACTGACTCTTTTTTGCTAGACACTAGAGTAAAGCGTTCGCCCACCTGCACCCCCAGCTCTTCAGCCAGTTCCAGCCCAATGATCACTTGGGCCACTGAAGATTCAGAATCTGCGCTTTCGGCCGGAAACGCCCCATCGACCAAATGAATACGTTCTTCTAACCCGGTCACAAAACCAAGGTCGGCCCAAATCAATGACCCATTTTCCTCAAAGCCGGTCTCTTTGCCCGCAAACAGCCGCATCTTTCCAGTCGAAAGATGTTTAACCGATTCAGACGCATCTAGCCCGATGACACCAGCCGCTTGTTCGCTCAGATAATCATCAACCGGCTGTAGCTGATCTAGGTTCAGATTGCCGTTCCAGGCCCCCACGTAGCGCCACATAAATGCAAACGGCGGCCGATACATCCCCCCTTCGGTCAATTCACCTTGCAAAATACGGTTCTGGGCCGCATCCGCATACAGCGGAATGCTCGACAAAACGCCAACCCCGGTAATCAGGCCGATCAACAGAGAGAGCATCAGCAACTTGAGATTCCAGATCCGTTTGGCCGCCAACTTAACGAGCGACCACAAGACGATAACTTGCTGTTTCACCTTAAGATCCCTCCCCGGTTAACTCAGCATCTGCATCCAAAATGGGCAAGCTTTTGATGGCAAATTCAGTCGTCACATACAAAATGCTGACCCACCCTTGATCCCCGTCCGCAAGCTCTACTTTTAGCCATGTGCCAAATTTGTTGCGCCCCAGCACCTCGGCCGGGCTGTTTAGCGGCATCTGCCCCAAACGATTGGCCAGCAGATTAGGCGCGTCATGCAAAACCGCATGCTCGCTTTGGCGCACCACCGAAACTGAACCCCCTTTTTGCACAGTTGGAGCCGCTGCATACGGCTGCGCCACATCGGGCAGGTCGCTCACATCCCCAACTAGGTCGGTATAAATTCGGCTAATCCAACCGGTCCGGCCGTCGGCCAAATCAACCAACAGCCAATTGCCATAGCTGTTCCGCCCATAAACGGTCAGCGCACTATTCAGCCTCAGCCGGCCGATTTTTTCGCTCAACATGCTTGGCTTTGCCCGAACGTTTATCGGGCCAGATACGATCGTTGCTTTTGCCTGCTCCGTCAGCGCTCCTTCAATCGTGTGGATGGCGCCCAACACTTCAACAGATCGGCCACGGCCACCAGCGCCCACATTTTCGACGGTAGCAACCAACGGCTGGCTCGGCAATGGTCCGTCTAAACGTTCTAAAGAAAGTTTGGCAACCGCTTCTTTTTCCGCATTAAAATATTCCATTTTGACCGGCACACGGCCGCCGGGTAAATCAACTTCGGCCGAATAGCTAAATTCAGAGCTGTTGCGCCATTTGTTGATAATTTGCTGATTGTTGACCCACAGGCGTACCCCGTCGTCGCTGGTGGTGGTAAAGCGGTATTTGCCAGCGGGCAATTCCATCATGCCAGACCAGCGGGCCGAAAACGCTTCACGCGTTAAACGGGCCGGATGGGGTGAGTTAAAGCCCCAATCAAAATTGACAGCTGGGTCTTGCCGCACCAAAACCGGGCTGCCGGTTAAACCGGTGTTATTGAAATATTCCGCATGCCAAGTGGGTGCGCCGGTCACGGCCGCCACAACCGGTTGAGGGGTATAGTCGCCGGTTTTTTCCCAGTCTAGTTTGGCCCGAGCCGCACCGATATCATCAAAATATTCCATCTTGATATTGACCCAGCCCCCACCGTGGTTCAGTTCGGCCGTGTGTTGCCGATTGTCTAAATTTTGCCACTGGTCGATTAAAAGTTGCCCATTGGCGTACAGCCGCACCCCGTCGTCCGTTTGTGTGGTAAAGGTGTAGCGGCCGGCCGGCAGGTTCAAGGATCGGGTCCAACGGACTGAAAAGCTGTCTTGTTGGATCGCCTCGATAGCGGGCGAAGAGAGGTTCCAATCAAAGTTAATGCTGGCGTCGTTTCGCACCAGATTGGGCACCCCGGCAACCGCACGATTGTTGAAATATTCCCCACGCCAATCAGAAATCGTCGGTTCGTAAATACGGCCGGTTAACACAGCGTCTGTCCCCTGAATGTTGCGCCACGTCAGGTTTAACTGTGCATGGTGCCGATCGTCGTAATACTCAACCCGAATGTTGACATTGCCCGCCCGCTTGATGTCAGCGTGACCGATATAGCCGGTCGTCACTTGGTCAATCCATTCATCGATGATGAGTTCTCCGTTGACCCAAACCCGCACACCGTCATCCGCTTTAGCAACAAATCTGTACCGGCCGGGCTGCATAAACAGATCTCGTTCATACCGGGCCGAGAACTGGTCTTGGTTCACCGTCGGCCATGGCGGCCGCTGGTCCCATTCACGATTTAGCTCCGGGCTATGATTGACATCATGCTCAAAATGTTGCAACACAGGCCCCCCCACGAGGTCGGTGTTGTTCCAAAAGGTTGCGGTCCAGCCGTCGGCCGTTTGTCCTTGGGCCAATTGCACATTCGCGGCCGTTAGTAGCGGCAAAACGATAAGAATAAATAAATAGGTATAAAGTTGTTTTGTCTTCACGATGGTTGTGACACGATCCACATTTCCTCCAGCGGGTGCCGCCTGTTTAGCTGCGGCGCGAAAAGATTTCCTGCTTATAAGGAGGAAGCATAGGGGGAAATCTGAAGGCTTTGTGAAGACGGTCTGTTACGTTTCTGGGGATTTGCCGTTGAGGAAAGGCTTTAATGCCACATAAATGCAACTTGCTTCTGCCCTGTGACAGGGAAGGACAAGAACTCCGATCACATTAATAAGAAGGGCCACGGCCGATAGCAGATCGATTTATCTCCCTCTATCAACCATATGGTTGATACGGAATCAGCCTAAACATCGAGAATGGTATATGCCAACGATGGATTACAGTTCTGCGCTGCTGTTATAAGATTTCACCAACGTTCAGACAGATTGACTGACCTGAACATGAAATTGAAAGAAACGTTTGACGGCCGAGACTGCCGGGCAAACGATAATAAATAGGAGACAAAATAATGGACAAGAATTTAGTACGCGTTGAAGAAGGAAAACAATTAGCAGGTGTTGCAACCGGATTGGCAAGACATCTAGACATCGATGTAACAATCGTTCGCTTGATTTTCATTTTTCTAACCCTTGCAGGCGGCCCTGGTATCCTCGCTTATATCATTTTGGCGATCATGATGCCTGAAGCAAGCTCAGTCAGCACCCCTGACATGCCGGTTGAAAAAGGTCCTATTGCGATATAACGCAGCCAAAGTTAGTGATGTGACTGACCTTAAAAGGGCTAAACACCAAATGGTGTTCTAGCCCTTTTTTGCTTTATTGGTAAATGATAGAAAGGAACTGACTTCAAAGATGGCCGGTTTAACTCCAGCCGCCTCTGGTGAGAGCCTGTTGAAAACCTGCCAAATATCGGTTCGAAGAATACAGATAACGGGCTAAAATATATCTATGGAAAAGCAAAACCCTTCAGGCGGATGTCTATGTGGCAAAGTCCGGTATCAGCTTCTGGCCCCAGCCAAGGTCGTGGAACACTGTCATTGCTCACAATGCAGGCGGGCTCACGGGGCCCTTTATGCCAGCGGCGGGCTTTTTAATACCCCCGATGTCAAAATCATGGCGGGCAAAAACAATCTGACTCGATATGAAAGTTCGGCCGGAAATTGGCGCGAGTTTTGCACTACGTGCGGCTGTCATCTGTTTATGACCGTAGATCAGTTCCCCGATGAAATCTATGTTTGGGTCGCTTCGCTAGATGAAGGGGCGCATCCGGGCCACCCGGCCGACAAAGATATGCATGTTTTTACCGATTCAAAAGCAGCGTGGGAAACCTTGCCCCCGGGCAACCATTTTGAAACACTGCCACCAGACAGCGGCATCGGGAAAAATTAAGCGATGCAGATTATCGACCCACTAACCAACAGGCCTTTCCCTCCTCATCCCCGTTCTACCGCTGGGCAGCAGCTGGCGGAAACCAATCTGGCAAAAGCACGAGAGGCGTTTGCACAACTGCCAAATCTCGAAAACACCATTTGGTTGGGGCGCAGGCTCGCCTACCTTTACCAATTTGATGAGATGTTTGACACCTATGCCGACGGCATCAGGAATTTTCCAAACTCGTACGAACTGCTGCGCCATCGTGGGCATCGATATATTTCAACGCGCCAATTTCAACGGGCGATTGGTGATCTAGAACAAGCTGCAAAACTAGCCGCACACCAGCCGGTCCAAATCGAGGCGGACGGAATCCCCAACCGCCTGAACCAACCCACGTCAAACGGCCACTTTAATATCTGGTATCACTTGGGGCTAGCTTATTATTTAACCGGTTATTTCAACAAAGCGGCCGGGGCCTATGAAACCTGCATGGTGTATTCCGATAATCCGGACTCGATCTGTGCGACGGTAGACTGGCATTACATGACGTTGCGCCGCTTGGGCAAAACGGGTGAGGCTGAGCGGCTATTAGAAAAAATTTCTCCCGAGATGGCGCTCATTGAAAGCCAAAGCTACCATGCTCGGCTCATGATGTACCAAGGCGTATACACACCCGAACAGCTTTTAAATCCCGATGATGATCGGGATGAGGATCGGTTGCTAACCCTTGCCACGCAAGGGTATGGGGTCGCAACTTGGTTCCTGTACAACAATCAACGGCAAAAAGCGATAAACATTTATCGCCAAGTCATAGAAAGTGGCTTTTGGTCTGCGTTTGGCTATATCGCGGCCGAAGTCGAACTACAGCACGCTTCTATTGATTAAGCCCAATTCAATTTTGGGCCTCCACATTAAACGGTATACTCACCGGCATCCACATTCAATTTTCACCCCAACGAGGCTTCTCCCCTATGAATCAAAAGAACCCGATTACAAGCGAAGAAATTCTGGCCCGTGCTACGGCGCTGCAAGACCAAATTGTTGATTGGCGCCGCACCATCCACAAACAGCCGGAGCTTAGTTTTACAGAAATAAAAACAGCCCGTCTGGTTCAATCTGTCCTAAATGATTTGGGGATAGAGGCGGAAACAGGCGTGGCTAAAACCGGCGTTGTCGGCCGTGTTGTCGGGAAAAATGACAGTGGCGGGCCGACGGTTGGCCTGCGGGCAGACATGGACGCTTTGCCGATTCAAGAAGAAAATGGCACTGAATTTGATAGCGAGCGGCCGGGGCTAATGCACGCCTGCGGCCACGATGCGCACACCGCCATGCTGCTGGGAGCAGCAACCGTACTAAAAGGATTCGCAGACGAAGGCCGGCTGCCTGGCTCGATTAAACTGCTGTTCCAACCAAGCGAAGAAAATCGTGATGATGAAAATTTGTCCGGCGGTGAACGCATGGTCAAAGAAGGGGTGATGGATGACATCGATGCGATTTTTGGGTTGCATGTCGATTCCCGATCAACCGTGGGCAAAGTAGGCACGCGCCCAGGGGGCTTTTTGGCCGGTGGAGACAGTGTCAAAGCGGTCATTCGGGGCAAAGGTGGCCACGGGGCGGCCCCCCATATGGCCAATGACCCGCTGGTTTTGGCCGCCCACTTTTTACTGGCGGTGCAAAACATTGTCAGCCGCCGCCTAGACCCACTTGAATCTGGTGTTGTCTCACTCACAACCATTCATGGGGGCACCGCCATCAACGTGATCCCAGAAACGGTGACAATCGCAGGCACCATGCGCAGCTTAACCCCAGAAATCAGCCAGCTACTGGAAGATGAGATGCGGCGCGCGTGCAAGGTTGTCGAAGCGTTGGGGGGTGAAGTCGACCTCGAAATTATCAAATATTACCCACCCACCGTAAATGATCCCGAAGCAACCGAAGTAGCAGTCCATGGATTAAAAAAACTACTGGGCAACGAGCAGGTTCACGAGCCAAAGCCGGTGATGGGTGGGGAAGACTTTAGCTACATGCTGCGCGAGAAGCCGGGATGCTTCTTTGTCTTGGGGGTAAAAGGTGAAGATTGGGACCAAGATTATCCGGTCCATACCTCCACCTTTCGCATTGATGAGACAGCCTTGCCGATAGGCACGGCCGCTCTCGTGGCTTCGGCCGTTGAGTGGATGACGCAGAAAGGGTAGGCGGTTTTTTACCATTTGTTTGTAGCAGTTACTTACATCCGACCGATTGCAAATGGGAAACAAGGATTTGAAAAATGAAAGCGATTATTTGGACAAACTATGGTTCCCCCGATGTGCTTCAACAGCAAGAAATTGCAAAGCCGATTCCAAAAGAAAATGAGCTGCTCATCAAAACACATGCCGCCACCGCATTTGCGGGGGATTGTGAACTAAGGCGGCTTGACCTCCCTCTCATTCTGCGTATTCCGTTGCGATTATATGCAGGCATGATCAAGCCAAAAAGGATCCAGATCTTAGGCCAAGAGCTATCTGGGGTTGTCGAAGCTGTGGGGGCAAAAGTCACAAAATTCAAAGTAGGTGACGCTGTATTCGCCTCGGCCGGGCTAAACTTTGGTGCTTATGCCGAGTACAGCTGCCTTTCAGAATCGGCCGTCATAGCGCACAAACCGGCAAACTTAAGCTTTGCTGAAGCGGCCGCAATCCCTACAGGCGGTTCGGAAGCCTTGCACTATTTACGCGCCGGTAAAATTCAGACCGGTGAAACGATTTTGGTCAATGGGGCCGGTGGCAGCATCGGCACCTTTGTGGTTCAGCTCGCCAAACACTTTGGGGCAATCGTTACCGCCGTTGATCACACAGACAAGCAAGAGTTGTTACATTCCATCGGCGCGGATAAAGTGATCGATTACATCCGTGAAGATTTTGCTGACAGTGATCAGAAATACGACTTGGTTTTTGACTCAGTCGGTAAAAATTCGTTTTCTAGGTGCGTGCATGTGTTAAAACCAAACGGCCGATATCTCTTAGCCAGCCCCAATCCACGCACCAGGATTCAGGGGCGTCGGATCTCAAGATCGAGTAACAGAAAAGTGATTATCGAGACAGTTGAGCCAACGATTGAAGATTTGGTCTATCTGGCAGACCTGGTCGATAAGGGCACAATAAAAGTTGTGATCGACAAACGCTTTCCGCTAGAACAGACGGCCGAAGCCCATCGCTATGTCGAAACGGGTAAGAAAAAAGGGCATGTTATTGTTCAAGTAACACACCCTGATTCGCATTAAGAAGATTGAGATTAGGAGCGAAAACTTAATGTTCTGCCCTTAGTTTCAAAGATGGGGAGCAATAGGAACCCTTTGCTGCGCAGATTCTAGCACCGCTTGCGTGACAGCCAGCGTTTTTAGCCCCTCACGGCCGTTGATGAGCGGTTCCGCATCCCCTCGAATCACATCACAAAAATGGGCAAGTTGGGCCGAGAGCGGCCGATTTTCGGCCGTTTCAAAACGGCGCAATTGTTCCAACGGTTTGTACCAACCAGGAAGCCCTTCCTGTTTTTTCGGATACCGCCACAGCGTCATCGATGGGAATGCCAAAGAACCTTCTGTACCACAAAATTGATAACAATCTTGCCCCGTAAACGGGTAATCAGCATTCTCCCCACTGGTCAGCTCATACGACCAAGGGGAAGGAGTTGCATCAGACACAAGAACGGAGCCAAGTGCACCATTGGCAAAATGGAGTGTCAGGCTCGCGGTGTCCTCAACTTCAAAGCCACGGGTTGCAGAGCTGGCGGCCGCGTATACATTTTCAATCTCGCCACAAATAAAGCGAAGGTTGTCAATGTCATGAATAAGATTGGTTAAGATCGGCCCACCACCCGTTTGCTTGCGCCACTCTACATTGAAATAGTCAGTTGGTTTTAACAAAGCAAACAGCGCAGTTACCCCTATAAGCTTTCCAAGCTGACCATTTTGCACAATTTCGCGAGCTTGCTGCACGAGCAAGTTATGACGGCGATGATGGCCTACTAAAATTTTGACGTTGTGCTGTTGGGCCGCGTCAACAAGCTGTTCAGCATCCGACAAACTGCCCGTGATCGGCTTTTCGACCAGCATATGCACCCCATGCTGAGCACATGCGATGCCGATATCCGCATGGGTATTGGTTGGTGTTGCGATGATCGCCCCATCTACCTTTTCCTCGATTAGCATCCGTCGGTAATCTTCATAAAATGGGATGCTATATTTTTGCCCCATTTTTGCCCCATCAGGATGCGTGTCGCTGGCAGCCACCAGCTTACATCCTGGAATTTTACTGGCAAGATCTAAATGTCTTTGGCCAATGAGGCCTGTACCGATAATGGCGATATTGACAGAGTTCATAGTTTCTTTAGCGTGGAGAATCTAGGTAATACACCTATCATTTCCTCTCTACTCATCTCCCTCAACATTCACGACCCCACCCAGAAATAGCCGCCCAATTTCAGGATGGTTTAACACATCATCGGCCGTGCCATCAAGCGCCAAACGCCCTTGCTGTAACACGATGCCATAGTCTGAGATAGACAGCGCCTGTTTTGCGTTCTGCTCAATCATTAAGATGGTAACGCCCTTATCTCGCAACTTAAGCAACAAATCAAACGTCTGCTGGACCAAGATAGGGGACAGACCGATTGACGGTTCGTCGATGAGCAAAAACTTTGGCTCCAGCAACATCGCCCGGCCGATTTCGAGCATTTTTTGCTCACCACCGCTTAGGGTGCCCGCCTGTGTTTTGCGCCGTTCTTTCAGAATCGGGAACTGCTCGTATACACGTTCCATTCGGCGATGGGTTTCGGGTAAATTGCGCAGGCTCACGCCACCAAACTCTAGGTTATGTTCTACAGAAAGCTGAGGAAAGATATTTCTGCCCTGAGGAACATACGCCATCCCATTTTGTAGCTTTTGCATCGGGTTCATCGCTGTGATATCTGTCCCATCTAAATCGATGGTGCCCGAGCGGATGTCTAACATACCAAAGAGCGCTTTAAACAGGGTCGATTTCCCCGCTCCGTTTGGCCCAATCACCGTTGTTAGGGCGGCCCGTGGCACTTCAACCGATGTGCCGTGCAAAATGGTGGTCCGGCCGTAGCCACCAATTAAGTCATGTGTTCTTAGAATAATGTCTGTATTAGTGTCCAAGATACGCCTCGATTACTTTTGGGTCGTTCCGAACTTCGTCAGCCGTCCCCACCATCAACACCTCACCCTCAGCGATGACAACAATGCGGTCAGCGACCTCAAAAATAAATTCCATATTGTGTTCGATAACGGCAAAGGTCATCCCCGCCTCATTGAGTTCCAGCAAGCGGCTTTTCACATCGGCAAGCATCGAGAGGTTCACACCGCCGGCCGGTTCGTCTAAAAAGACGATTTGTGGGTTCGACATCAGCCCCATGGCGATATCGAGCAGTTTTTGCTGCCCATAGCTCAGGCTGCCTGCATCTTCTTTTGCAAGATGGCCTAGCCGGAACGCCTCGATCACCCGATTGACATCATCCATTTTGCCTAGGTCAGGTTGCATAAACAGACGGCTAAAAATCGAGCCGACATGCGCCTGGGCGGCCGTTAGTAGATTTTCTTCAACCGTCATTGAATCAAAGACTTGCAACAGCTGAAACGTGCGGCCTAAGCCCGCTTTTGCCAGTTGGGCCGGTTTCTGCCCCGTCACATCTTGCCCGTTTAAGCTTACTGTGCCGGAGTCCGCTTTGAGTTGCCCTAAGATGCAGTTAAACAGGGTTGTTTTGCCACACCCGTTTGGGCCAATCACGCCCAAAATTTCCCCTTCGTACACATCAAACGAGATACCGCGATTGGCTTTAACAAATCCAAATGATTTATGGATGTCCCGTACTTCTAAAACTTTTTTACGCGCTTGACTCATGCGTTTTGCTCCCCTTGAACTTGTGGGCTCGTTTGTCTAAAAAAGGTCCTGCGGATTTGTTTACCAAATCCGGCCACACCTTCTGGGAAGAAGCGGATGAGCAACATCACAAAGATGGCGAAAAAGATCAGATAATATTCATCTGCAAACCGGAGCCATTCGGGTAGAACTTCCGCAAAGAACGCACCGATGAGCGGCCCGGCCAAGAATCCACGTCCGCCGACCATCACCATCAATAAATACTCAAGCGATTTCAACAGTTGGAATTGGTTCGGTTCCACAAATTCGACCAACGGTGCGATTAGGGTGCCCGAGAAACCAGCTAGCCCAGACCCGATAGCAAACGCCATCAACGTATAAGATGTGGTGTCGAGTCCCAAACTCTCTGCCCGGTTCGGATTGTCTTTTAACGCCTTAAACGCGCGCCCCCACGGGCTGCGAATCATGTACCAGACGAGCAAAGATGAGATCGCCAGCATCACAAGGGTAAAGTAGTAAAAGCGGGTTGGCTCAAACAGAGAATAGCCAAAAATGCTCGGCCGTTCGATATTTAAAACCCCTAGCGGCCCGCCGGTCCATTGATCTTCATTGCGTAAAAACAAGACGACTAGTTCATTAAAACCTAGCGTTACAAAAGCGAGATAATGCCCCTCGACACGCAGTGCGGGAAAACCGATCGCAGCACCGATAATGATCGAAACGATAATAGCGATGATCATGGCTAACCAGAAATTGACCCCCCAGTTTTGAACCAGCAGCGTGGAAACATACGCTCCGATCCCCATAAACGCCCCTTGAGCCAAAGAGACCTTACCCGCATACCCCATCATTAAATTTAACCCTTGGGCCGAGATGGCGGTGACCGCCCACAGGCTTAGGACAAACTGATAATATGCCCCCACATAATGTGGGATCACAATCAAAAAGATGATGAGGGCGACTAAGCTGCCCCATTTGAGGTATTGCCAAGCTGCACTGTCCCCATAATCAGACAGACTGGTTCCTTGGATTTCTTGTTGCAAGTTCTCAGACTGACTCATATGCTCCGCTCCTCTTTCCGGCCGAATAGACCTTCAGGCTTGAACAAAATCACAAGAATCAGCAAGACAATCGGGAACGCGGTTCGATATCCAGACGAGATATAGAACGCACCTAAGTTTTCGATAATGCCAATTAAAAAACCGCCGATCAGCGCCCCACGCACTTGGTTAAACCCACCGACAATAGCGGCCATAAAGGCCAGCAGGCCCAATGTTTCACCATTGCTAAATTTAGCGAGGTAAGATGGGGTGATCAAAAGTGCACCCACGGTCACCAGCCCAGCATTGAATAAAAACGTATAAAGGACCATCCGATCAACGTCGATCCCTAAAATACGAGCAACGTCAGGATTTTGCGCGGTGGCTTCCATCGACCGGCCGACAAACGTGCGGGTCAGAAACAGCTGTAGACCGATAATAATCACGATGGCGATGCCCAATGTGGTCAAGTCGGCAACAGAGGCCCGAACCCCAGAAAATTTTATAATTTGATCAGAAACGACCTCTGGAAAAGGCAAGGCATTTGCCCCCCAAATGATTTTAGCACCCTCTTTTAACATAATGGCTAACCCGATGGTCGCAATAACCAAAGGGAAGTCGCCATATGGAATTAACGGTTCGACCAGTATCTTTTTAAATAGATAGCCAAAGACAAATAACATGATCGGCAACGTAATCAGAAACGCGGGAATAACTCCGATTTCAAAATAGCTCATCATACTTAATATGATGAAACCGGGAACCATCACAAACTCGCCTTGGGCGAAATTAATGGTTTCAGACGTTTGCCAAAGCAGTGCAAAGCCAACTGCAATAAGCGCATAGATTGCTCCGGTAGCGATACCGGCAATGAGCAATTGTGAAAAAATTGCCATAGTTCTTCTCCATGATGGGAACTGACGATTGGTGTTTTAACCACAGATCGTCTCAACATTACATTGAGACGACCTGCATTAAAAATGGTCTCTCGCCAATCCGGTACTCCAAGGAGAAAGGTTGGCAAGAGTGGGATGAATTCCAACTGCCGGGGGGAAGAGAATCAAGCCCCGACAGCTGGAATCATACTACCGCAACTGGGCAGCTTATTGCTCTCCGCAGGTATTTCCTAAGCGTGGCAGCACTTTGGTGATGATCTGTTCACCGTCTACCACTTCAGCCAAGAAGCTTTCGCGATCCACATCACCATTTTCATCGTAAACGATATCAAGCAGAACGCCTGGCTCGTCTTCGGTTGTAATGGTGGTGCAGTGCAACATCTCGGCCAATTTACCTGTATCGAACTCACCCATGCGTTCGGTCATCTCTTTGATGACATGAACAGCGATATACCCTTTCAAACCGTTATGGTCTGGGGTGTAACCGTACTCCGCTTCAAAGCGTGCGGTGTATTCTTCAATGGCAGGGACAGGGGCGGCCGAAGATAACCCAACGTGCCCTTGCGCCCCATTGGCCGCATCGCCCGCAAGGTCGATGACCGTTTGCGCCAACAGCACCGTTTCACCATAGATCGGTTTTTCAAACCCTTGTTTTTGCAGTTCAACCAGTAAGCGTGCACTCTCTTCTTCGTTCATATAAACAAACAAAGCGTCAGCATTGCTCGCTAAAACAGTGAGTGCTTCTGGTGCAAAGTCAGCCTGCTGCTCTTCCGATGAAATATCGTTCACAACTTCGATGCCAAGGCGGTCCATCTCGGCCACAAATGCATCACGCCCACCTTTGCCAAATTCGTTGTTCACCCAAACGACATCGACCGACCCGATACCGCTTGTTTCTAGGTAAGAGGCGATTTTCGGCATCGATGTTGATTGGCCAAACGACGTCCGAAAGAGGAACTGGTTCCCTTGCTGGGTTAGATTGGCAGCTTCACCACCGACAATTTGGGTCACACCAGCGCGCTCTGCCTCAACCATATTCACAATGATCGATCCAGAATACATAGGGCCAACGACCACATATGGATCTTGTTCCAACCCTTGAGCGATAACCGCTTTAGACGTGGGTGGATCACTCTGAGTGTCGACCACTTCGTATTCGATTTCACGGCCTAAGATTCCGCCATCCGCATTAATATCAGCGATCGCCAATGCAACACCGTCACGCCAGTTGGTACCAACTGTTGCACCACCGCCGGATAATTCTGCTGGCACAAAGAAGAAGACCGGACCGTCGGCACTGAGGTCAGCCATGGCGCTTTCGCCAGCTTGTTCACCACAGGTGGTTCCCAATCGTGGCAATACTTCTGTGATCACTTGAGCACCATCGATCACTTCTGCTAAGAAGCTTTCACGATCTACATCACCATTTTCGTCATAGACAATGTCCATCAAAACGCCTGGCTCATCTTCAGTCGTAATCGTCGTACAGTGCAGCATCTCTGCCATTTTTCCGGTATCAAACTCACCCATCCGCTCAGTCATTTCTTTGATGACGTGTACAGAAATATACCCTTTTAGACCGTTGTGATCTGGGGTGTAGCCGTACTTCTCTTCAAAGCGTGCGGTGTATTCTTCAATGGCAGGGACAGGGGCGGCCGAAGATAACCCAACGTGCCCTTGCGCCCCATTGGCCGCATCGCCCGCAAGGTCGATGACCGTTTGCGCCAGCAACACAGTTTCACCATAAATCGGTTTTTCAAACCCTTGTTTCTGCAGTTCAACCAACAGACGGGCGCTCTCTTCTTCGTTCATGTACACGAACAGCGCATCCGCATCACTGGCTAAAACGGTGAGTGCTTCTGGGGCAAAGTCAGCCTGTTGTTCTTCAGATGAAATGTCGTTGACCACTTCGATACCAAGGCGGTCCATCTCGGCCGTAAATGCGTCACGCCCACCTTTACCAAATTCGTTGTTCACCCAAACCACATCGACCGATCCGATGCCGCTGGCTTCTAGGTATGCTGCGATTTTCGGCATCGATGTTGATTGGCCAAACGACGTACGGAACAGATATCGGTTCCCCTGTTGGGTTAGATTGGCAGCTTCACCACCCACGATCTGCATGACGCCTGCGCGTTCCGCCTCGACCATGTTGACGATGATCGAACCAGAATACATCGGACCCACAATCGCATATGGATTTTGTTCTAGCCCTTGAGCGATAACCGCTTTAGACGTGGGTGGATCGCTCTGCGTGTCAACCACTTCGTACTCGATCTCACGGCCCAAGATACCGCCGGCCGCGTTGATATCTTCAATCGCCAAAGCGACACCATCACGCCAGTTGGTGCCAACCGTGGCACCACCGCCAGACAGCTCGGCCGGTACAAATAAGAAGACCGGTTCGTCGCTGTCCATGCCGGCCATTGCACTTTCGCCTTCTGGCTCACCACAGGTGGTGCCCAAACGTGGCAATACTTCGGTGATGACCTGCGCACCATCTACAACTTCTGCCAAGAAGCTTTCACGATCAACGTCCCCGTTTTCATCGTAAACGATATCCAACAAGACACCCGGCTCATCTGAGGTGGTGATAGCGGTGCAATGAAGCTGTTCCGCCATTTTTTGAGTGTCGAACTCCCCAATTCGCTCGGTCATTTCTTTAATAACGTGTACAGAAATATACCCTTTCAATCCGTTGTGATCTGGGGTATAGCCGTACTCAGCTTCAAAGCGTGCGGTATATTCTTCGATGGCAGGCACAGGTGCAGCTGAAGATAAACCAACGTGCCCTTGAGCACCGTTGGCCGCATCACCGGCCAAGTCAATAACGGTCTGAGCCAGCAATACGGTTTCACCGTAAATCGCTTTATCAAACCCCTGTTTTTGTAGTTCTACCAACAACCGGGCGCTTTCTTCTTCGTTCATATAAACGAAAAGAGCATCCGCACTGCTGTCGAGAACGGTTAATGCTTCAGGAGCAAAGTCAGCCTGTTGTTCTTCTGAAGAAATGTCGTTTACCACTTCGATTCCAAGGCGATCCATTTCCGCGACAAAAGCATCACGTCCACCTTTACCAAATTCGTTGTTGACCCAAACAACGTCAACAGATGAAATGCCGCTTGTTTCTAGGTATGCTGCGATTTTCGGCATTGAGGTTGATTGACCAAACGACGTACGGAATAGATATTGGTTCCCCTGTTGGGTCAAATTAGCCGCTTCACCACCCACGATTTGCATCACCTGGGCACGTTCCGCTTCAACCATATTCACAATAATCGATCCTGAGTACATCGGACCCACAATCGCGTATGGGTCTTTCTCAAGTCCTTGAGCGATTACCGCTTTAGACGTTGGTGGATCACTTTGGGTGTCGACCACTTCGTATTCGATTTGACGGCCCAAGATGCCACCGGCAGCATTGATATCGGCAATGGCTAACGCGACACCGTCACGCCAGTTGGTCCCAACGGTTGCACCACCGCCGGATAATTCCGCTGGCACAAACAGGAAGATCGGCTCGTCATCCGATGAAGCCATCTCTTCGTCTTCATCGTTATTAGACGATTCGTCTTCTACAACTTCAGGTTCTTCAACCGTTGTTGTGTCTTCCTCCCCCCCGCCGTTGTCGGCCGGAGGTTCAGCTGCGTTACTACACGCAACCATTAACCCCAATGCCAATAAAAGGCTAAGTAGGGTCAACATTTTTTTGACTGTTACTTTCATTTTTCTCCTCACAAAGTTTGAATCAATAAACAGCACCCGCAGTTTGATCGGCTTAAATCAAACGGTGCTCAATTTAAATAAAGTCTTGGCGAACTTTTTTGGCCTCTACTTACTCTGCACGGATCCCCGATATTTGCGCCTGAGACGCCAAACAACTTGCAGCGTTAGCAGCACCAAATCCTCGGTAATCGCGCCGCTCTACAATTTCTAAAAGCGGTTGTCCCGCTATGGTGGTGGTGTAGACGTGGAAAAATTCACAGCTCTCATGCGAATGTCCTGAGCGGTGCCATCAAACGAAAGAAGGTCGTTCTCAAAGATCTCAACACCCGTAAACCCAGCCGCATCCACTGCAGCTAGCTTTTCTCGAAGGATCCCGCTTAATGGTACTGTTGCGATTGATTTTTTAATCATCTTGCTCGGTTAGTCCAGAATTTATTGTTAAGCGATCTAAACGCACTACAAAGTTATGGTGAACATTACATATTACAGTCACTATAATACATAATTATCACTATCATGCACTTTAGTGATAATTTTCACAATTTGTCGGTTTTTACCTGGAACTGTAAGATAGTGGGCGTGCAGGCAAAGAGCATGTGCAAGCAATCCCCTTAAATATCTAGAACATGAGGCAGAACGTTGGTATCAAATCTTTACCCCCCGGCCGATGACAATGAGCAAAACACAAACTCAGGCGAACGGCTGGTTGAAACAGTTTATTCACAACTCCATCAAGACATTCTGTTTGGCGTTTATGAGCCTGGGTCTAAACTGAAATTTAGCGACCTCCGCCAACGATATGAAGCCAGCACCAACACAATCCGAGAGGCACTCGGCCGGTTGGTGGCTGAAAAACTGGTTGATGCTGAAGGGCAGCGGGGTGCAAGCGTCGTTTCAGTCTCGCCCGAAGGGTTACATGACATTACAGAGACACGCATTTTGCTCGAATGCCAAGCGGCACGCCTATCAATCGCGGTCGCTGATTTGCAATGGGAAGGGGAAGTAATGGCGGCTCACTACAAGCTGGCAAAAGCGGAAGAACTCACCCATCAAGATCATGCTCAGTACCGCAATCTATTAGAACAATATGACGGTGACTTTCACCGGACCATTATTTCAGGCTGCCAATCTCAGTGGATTTTGCGCTTTCACGCGGTCATGTACGACCATATGCTGCGCTATCGATCTGAAGCACTCAAAGTTATCGATGATAAACAACGTCGGGAAATGCTAGAGCGAGCGCAGCACGAGCATCTACGCATACGCGATGTCGCCTTAGCCAAAGATGCGGACCAGTTGGTTGAACTGCTGCAAGTCCATATTCGGAACGGCAAAGAGTTTGCCCAAACGTCGATGGACTTTGGAAATGCAGACTAAAAATCGAGGAAGCTGAACAGAAGGGGAGCCCTGAACCCTAATTCAAATCGAAATCATACGACAGCGCATGGCCAAATGAATCGTAAATTTGAACCTCGTCTCCGGTCCAAACCTCAATCCGGTAATATGGACCGCTGTCGGCCGTTCCTTCTGCTAGAGTCCTATCTTGATTTCCATTATGTCGGTCATACGTCAGCCCCCAATTTGGGTATTCAGCGTCGGCCCAATCTTCAAAAGTTTCTATGGCAGGCAACTGTCCGGCTTCAGCTTCATACGCTTCAACAAAGGCGATCGAATCGATTAATTTGGCATCAACCCGATATGAATAATTGTCGATTTTCCGGAGCGATAGATTGCTAAAAATCACCCCCGAGGCGAGCAGCCAAAGCCCCCCAACCAGTGCCACAATGCGTCTCATCGGCCGATCTTTGTTGGCAAAAATATAGACAATCGCAACTACAACTCCCAGAAAACACACGTTCATTAAAAACCACATGGGTCACTCCAAATTGACTAAACCTGCCCCTCAACTTGTTTAGCAGCTTATCAACTGGAGTTACTTGAATAAAGCACATAGGTGCTGCCCCTTGGCGACTTAAGATGACTTGGGGAGAAGGTTTAATTTTTCCCCAAGCCATCTTGATTAGATAATGGCGATTAGACCGCCACGGCCGCCACAGTTTCCGGGTCATGCAAGCTAACAACGGTTAGGACCGCGGCCGCGTTAATCCAGTAGAACCATGCATCCAACCCGCTAAAGCCGAAAACAAACGGGGCGATAATAAACGTAACCGCCACAAGAAAATCGACGATCAGGTGAACTGAATAAGGGATTACTCGAATCACACCCAGTTTATGATCGGTGAGCAGGGTTAAAACCAAAGCGGCCACACCGGTAATGACGGATAGCCACAGGGCAAACGGGTGCGAGCTGCCAAGTCCTAAAATAAATGGCAACACCATCAGGGCGATGGCAACGGGGTAGTCAAGGTAAGCGTGTATATCTTGGGTTACAAATCTAAGTTTCATGGGTAATATCTCCTTTGAAAATGTCTAATTGTTGTTTACATCAGTAGTAGACATAGAGTATGATAGTACGCAGTATTCATACGAACAATGCTCAAAACATCTTGATTTATACTGATTCGTATCACAAACGAGATTAACCATGGACGTTTTAACAGATATACTCGGCAGCCTTCAGTTTCAAGCCAATTTCTATTTTCGAACCGACCTCACATCCCCATGGAGCGTCTATATTCCGCTCAAGCGCAATGTTGCTCGCTTTCATATTGTGACACGCGGGCAAGGCTGGATACACGTTGAAGGGCAACCTGACTATTTGCCAATCGCCAACGGTGACTTGGTTGTTGTCCCCTATGGTGCGGCCCATACGATCTTAGATGATCCGGTGACGCCCCCCCGGCCGCTGGACGAGGTATTAGACGAAGTTAGCTACAAAGATGTTGGGCCGCTGATTTATGGGGGCGGTGGGCCAAACACCGGGCTCGTTTGTGGGGAATTCCAATTTGAAGATGCGATCCATCCCCTGCTGGCGGACCTGCCACCGCTGTTGCATGTTGCAGCCAGCAACAGCCCCAATAGAACATGGCTAGATAGCGCCCTTGGGTTTATCGCCCATGAATCAATGGACGGCCGGGCGGGTTCGTTGGCGATTATCAATCGGCTTTCTGAAATTATTTTTATTCAGGTGATTCGGGCATTTGCAGAGGCTACAGACGCTCAGATTCCATTTTTAGCCGCTTTAGGTGACCCACAAATTAGCAAGGCTCTCGGAGAGATTCACAGCCGGCCGGCCGCTGATCTTACAGTCGAATCGCTGGGCAGACTCGTCGGCATGTCCCGCTCCTCATTCTCGAATCAGTTCACAGACCTCGTCGGTATGACCCCTTATCAATACATAACATTGGTTAGAATGCAGCAAGCCTCTCGCGTATTGACCGAGACCGATGAACCGATTATGGCGGTCTCGCTTGGGGCCGGTTACAAATCAGAGGCGGCTTTTAGCGGTGCGTTCAAGCGCTTTTTCGGGGTGCGGCCGGGTGAATATCGAAAACAAAACAAGAAAA
>JAHDEB010000096.1:16664-21214 GCA_020629055.1 Chloroflexota bacterium | reverse complement strand
CTGTGTATGTGCTGTGCATCGGCGGTAAGGAGCCGAACCATATTCAGAGGGGGCTATCGCCCAAAACCATCCATCTCAAGTTCATCTCCATTGACCCGTTTCACTCCCCTTTACCATTCTCATCATGCTTGCCAAGGATTAAACATAAATGCATCTGCCACAGGTGTCGGTTTTTCCTCTTCAATTTGATCAAGCAATTTCAACAGACGGGATTTATAGTTCTCATCAACCTCTAGTTCATTTTCAACCCGGCTGCCCTCAGCCAAGAAATGCTTAAAATCTCTCCCAAGTGCTCGACCTTGTTCTGTGTGCATATCAAGCGCAAAATCGGGGACATCGGGTTTCCGGCCGTAATTAAATTGGGTCACCACAATATTCTTCAAGTTGTCGCTGGTTCTATCTTTTTTGGCTGCTGCCAAATAACGAATGGCGTGCACAAAGAAAATCGGCCGATCTCCGTCTGTGTACGGAAAATTCTGACGCATCTGATTCAACGTGTTAATCAAGACCGGTGCACTCAAATCCCCAAAGCCAACATCCTCGACAGATATCGCCTGAAGTCTACGCCAAAGCTTGTCTTCAAACTGTTCACTGGTGATGTACATCTCATAAGCGAACGTGATCGCTTCTTCTGCCAGCCCCCTACGGATAGATTTTTGTAGGGCTGATATCGCAAGATCTCCTTGAATACCGTTGCGGGTGATGACTTTGCGCCAAGGGTCGTAGGACATAAATTCGCTCATTTCTTTCTCCAGTTAATAATTTTCAATATTAAAGATCAATTTTAATAAGAAACAATCGATATGTTAATTTGACTACGCGAATTAATAATGAAAAGCGTTATTTGTGGCCCACATGTATCCATTGGATACAATGTATCCACTCATAAGAAACGAATGATGATAGACGCACACCTGACATCGGCCGAAAAAGTAATCTTAGGACTGCGGGCGGCAATTATTTCCGGCTCATATGCGGCCGGAGAGCAGATACGCCAAGAAAAAATTGCGGCCGAATTCAATGTAAGTCGCATGCCGGTCCGCGAAGCCTTTCGCCAGCTTGAGGCTGAAGGGCTGCTCGTTGTATTTCCCGGCCGAGGGACCTATGTCAATCGTTTATCGAATGAGGAGGTAATCGAGATTTGTGACATTCGCATCCTGCTTGAGTGCGATGCGATCAGACGAGCTGTGCCTAAATTGCGTCAAACCGATCTATTAGAGGCGGAGCACCTTTTGCAAAAGATGATGCAAGCTAAAGACCCACACAGTTTCGGTAAATTGGATCAGGCATTTCATGAAACGCTCTATGCCCCCACTGATCGAGGTCGCCTGCTTGAATTAATTCGCACCCTACGTAACCAAGTCACCCAGTTTTTATATGCCGCCTCTACACTCGACTCGTTTCGACCCAGCGCCATTGAGGACCACAAAAATATATTAATCGCCTGCCAAGCGGGTGATATTGAATCGGCCGTCGATGCGGTAAAAACCCATCTACAAAACGCTGTGATTCAAATCACCTCTGCATCTGACTACGCGAATTCTACTGACCTATAAAAGAGGAGATTTACCATGACAGACCTAACTGACCTTCACGATGATCTAAGATCGGGCGTCCGCCAACTGTGCGCCAAATACCCGGGAGAATATTGGCAAAAGGTTGATAAAGATCACTCATATCCAACAGACTTTGTTAATTCGATGAGCGAAGCAGGCTATCTCAAAGCGCTAATCCCTGAAGAGTATGGCGGCATCGGCGTCGGCATTACCGAAGCATCGATTATTCTAGAAGAGGTGCATCGCTCCGGGGGAAACGCGGCCGCATGCCACGCCCAAATGTACATCATGGGGACCTTGCTCCGGCATGGGTCTGATGAACAAAAGGCCTACTATTTACCTAAAATAGCATCTGGTGAGCTTCGCCTACAGGCGTTTGGTGTCACGGAGCCAAATGCGGGGACCGATACAACAAACTTACGCACGCGGGCGGTTCGTGACGGGGATGAATACGTTGTCAACGGGCAGAAAATTTGGATTTCACGAGCTGAACATTCAGATCTTATGATTTTGTTGGCCCGCACCACCCCGATCGATCAAGTCAAGAAAAAGACCCAAGGTCTATCTGTTTTCTTGATCGACCTCAAAAGCACCATCGGCAACGGCGTTACCATTAAGCCGATTGAGACGATGATCAACCATCAAACGACCGAAATCTTTATTGATAACCTACGCATACCGGCTGACACTTTAATCGGTGAAGAAGGGATGGGATTTCGCTATATTTTAGATGGCATGAATGCCGAGAGGGTTTTGATTGCGGCGGAGTGTGTTGGGGATGGGTACTGGTTTGTCGATAAAGCAACCAACTATGCCAATGACCGAGAGGTGTTCGGCCGCCCGATTAGCCAGAACCAAGGGATTCAGTTTCCGATTGCTCAGGCGTATATTCATCTACGAGCGGCCGATTTAATGCGCTATGAAGCGGCCCGGCTTTACGAGTCTGGTCAACCTTGCGGCGCAGAGGCGAATATGGCGAAGCTGCTCGCGGCCGACGCATCTTGGGAAGCGGCAAACACGGCGCTACAAACCTATGGTGGATACGCCTTTGCACGAGAGTACGACATCGAGCGGAAGTTCCGCGAGACACGCCTGTACCAAGTTGCACCGATTTCAACCAATTTAGTGCTGTCATACGTTGGGCAACACATATTGGGGATGCCGAGATCATTTTAAAAAAATGTAGTTTTTGAATTTTAACTTTAGGAGATTAGATTATGAGATTAGAAAACAAAGTGGCGATTGTCACAGGAGCAGCAAAAGGGATCGGTGAAGCGATCGCGCTACGATATGGCCAAGAAGGTGCATCGGTCATCGCAGCTGATATCAATGGTGACGATGCCCAAGCAACTGCTGATGCGATTAAAGCGGCCGGTGGCGAAGCGCTTGCCGTTACAGTTGACATCGCGGACGAAGCCTCAGTCGACGCCATGTTTGCCGCCACCATGGAAAAATACGGCCGGGTAGACGTGTTAGTCAACAATGCAGGGCTTATTTCACCCATGAAGCACTTTCTAACGGTGGACAAAGCATGGTGGGACCGGATCATTGGCGTGAACCTAACCGGTTCATTCCTCTGCTGTAAAGCGGCAGCTCATATTATGGCAAAACAAGGCAGCGGCTCGATCATCAACATGTCCTCAGGTGGCGCAACCAAGGCCCATCGGGCATTTGTCGCCTACGACGCGACCAAAGGTGGTATGGAAGCGATGACCCGTGCATTAGCCTTGGACCTTGGCCCGTATGGCATCCGCATCAATTCATTGATTCCGGGCAGCATCGACACAACCGGTATCGATGAGGAAGGGCGCAAACTGCGCGGCACCAACGTCCCTTTGGGGCGTATCGGTGAACCAAACGATATGACCGGCGCGGCCGTCTTCTTAGCATCGGATGACAGCCTGTACATTACCGGGCAACGGACCGTTGTTGATGGTGGTATGTTGGCCCAACAGCGGTCTGCAACGGTTGACATTATGCCACCGTCTGACTTCCCAACTATCGATTAAGCAAGTTTAGGGCAAGTCTCAAGTTACAGGTTGCAAGCCCAAAGTGTGGCATGCAACCTGTAACTTGCTCAAAACAGTCGTTTAAATTAAAAGTGGCCGTCTACTTCTGAGATTTCCAAAAATCCAGAACCACCCTGTTCCATTCTTCTGGTGTTTCAAAATATGGCGAATGATCCGCTTCTGGAATCTCAACCAGCTGTGCATGTGGAATTACGGTAGCAACGCGCCTAATCATGTCTGGTGGGAAAATCGCGTCATGCTCCCCAACAATAAACAACACAGGTGTCTCCATCTTGCCTACTTGCTCTAAATCAAAGTTCGCTTCCCGTATCCGCTCACTGGCATCGGCCGGTACAGGGCCATTCGATCGTCCGATTTGGTTATAAAGAAACGCTCGAGTGAGGTTTTTTTCGGCCGAATCCGCTGCGATGATCGCATGGCCATCCATTGATAAGTGAGTCGGCTTTGGGGCAGTCCCCCGTTTTTTACTGGCTGCGATATATTCGTCTAAAATCGCTGGTGGAGCCAAACCTGCGAGTGTATCGGCTAAAACTAAGCTTTTTGTCCGCTCCGGCCAGAGTAAGGTCGAAGCCATCACCGCCCATCCCCCCATTGATTGACCCACCAAATGAGCCTGTTTTACCTGTAGATGATCGAGCAGCGCTTGTAAATCTTCAGCCGCGGCCGAAGGACCCGCCTTACCCAAGCGATTCGACGAACGGCCGAAGCCACGTTGATCCCACGTGATCACTTGATAATGCTGTGCCAAAATCGGTACCTGCTGATACCAGATCGCATGGTTCCCCCCTTTTCCATGGCAAAGTACAACCGCTTCACCACTTCCGTAACTCTCAAAGTAAATCGACTCGCCAGCCGTTTCAATAAATCCCTGTGGCCCAATCAATATATTCTGCATATTTGGTTTAATCCTCTCGTGATATGACCATGAAGTTTAATTCTGGTTCAGGATCTATCCAAATATGCA
>JAHDEB010000096.1:4672-16564 GCA_020629055.1 Chloroflexota bacterium | reverse complement strand
TAAAAAACGCCTTTTGCATTTAATTACCCGAAATCATGGGCAAATATTGTTTTTCATCCCAGCTTGGTGGAACAGTCACAATCGGGGGCGGTGTGGCAGTAGCGGCCGGAACACCATTAAACTCAACATCTGAACAACTGTAGAAAGCTTCATCACTATCGTCGCGCTGCCAAATATTGTAAATCACATGTCTTCCGCTTTTGTTTGATGGCAATGGACAGGTCATTCGATAGTGACCATCTTCTAAAGTGACGCTTGTTAAAGTGCAAAACGGGTCATCCTCTAGATCAGACCAGTTAAGTGGCTGTGTAGGATCGTAGCCATCTTTTGTGACATAAAACTCGAAATATTTTGAACTGTGAGGGGCCGTCGCCTTGTAGATAAACTCATAATTCCCGTTTGCATCGGCAGCGATCGACTGGGTGGGCCAATCGTCACGGGCCAAATCGAGCCCTTTATACTTTTCACGGCCGGCCGAGCAAAGTTGCCCATCCGGAATTTGCTCCCGATGTTTATCACCAGCCAATAAATTCACTTCATTCCAATCATAGAGGGGTTGAGTGCCACCCAGGGCAACCATCGCCTTACATGCGTCTGACTGCGGATTCTCTGGACCTTCTAAATAGCAGCTATAAATTCGACTAACCGGTGTAACAATCGTTCCATGGGCAAATGCTAAATTAAAAACAAACACTCCCCCAGCAATAAAAGCCGCACACAGCCCAGCAATCCAAACTTTTTTCTTTACCTCAAACATAGTGTTCCTCCTCAGGAAATCAAGCCAGCGAGTGATGAGCGAATTTCACCCACCACTCGCCTCAGCTATAGAGAAATCGGTTTACATCTTAAAAGCTGAGTAAACCAAAGACCGTTTAAAGCTATCGGAAAATCAAGGCCAAACTATAAAATTTGTTACGCAAAAAGGATGTTTTACTTCTCAGCATTTTCAAGAACCGCTTTTGACTCGAGCAGAACGATCGCGGCGTTTTATCTTGGCCCAAAGAGGTGCAATGAGATAAAGTGATGCATCTTAGACTCCCTAATTCAAAATTAACAAAATCATGACTGTCTCAATAAATGAAGGTTTTCTGACCCAAACACTCGTCGATATCGTTCAAATCGATTCCTCCAATCCATCCCTAACTCCCAACAGCCCTGGGGAAAGAGAAGCTGCAGAATACATTGCAAATCTTTTAGAAAAGATCGGTTTAGAGGTTGAAATAACTGAACCGGCCGC
Source organism: Chloroflexota bacterium (assembly GCA_020629055.1). Classification (GTDB taxonomy): domain Bacteria; phylum Chloroflexota; class Anaerolineae; order Promineifilales; family Promineifilaceae; genus WTJY01. The sequence continues at coordinate 15,327 of JAHDEB010000096.1, read as the reverse complement.
GGACCGATTCAATGTGGTGGGGGTCTTAAAGGGTTCTGGCGGAGGCAGATCACTCATGCTGAACGGACACATCGACACGGTCGGTGTCGAAGATATGGCGGAGCCCTTTTCAGGGGCGATTAGAGATGGCAAATTGTACGGCCGTGGAAGTGCCGACATGAAGGGGAGCCTGGCCTCTATGCTTGCGGCGACCAAAGCGATTGTTGATAGTGGGGTCCAGCTAAAAGGAGATTTGATTCTAACCTTTGTTGCGGACGAAGAATATGCGAGCATCGGCACGGCCGACATCGCCAAAAGATACACGGCCGATGCTGCCATCGTCACAGAGCCCTCTCACTTTGACATTATCATCGCTCACCGTGGCTTTATTTGGTACGACATCGAAGTTCTTGGGCGTGCGGCCCATGGCAGCCAGTTCGATCTGGGGATCGATGCGAATCTAAGAATGGGGCGCCTTTTAGCAGAGTTAGACAAGCTAGAGCAAGAGCTGCGAGCTCGGCCGCCCCACCCATTGGCAGGCCCCCCTTCGCTGCACGCAGCGATTTTAAATGGCGGGACAGAGATTAGCACCTACGCGGCTCATTCCCGCCTGCAGCTAGAACGGCGTACGGCACCGGGTGAAACTGAAGAACAGGCGACTGCAGAACTGCAAGCGATTATCGACAAGCTTTCGGCCGAGGATGAATCATTCAAAGCCCAAATCTCAACAACTTTAGTTCGACATCCGTTTGAAATATCGCCGGATGCTGAAATTGTTCAGCTCGCAGAGAAAATCGTAACGGGCCATTTAGGGTTTAAGCCAAAGCGCAGCGCCATGGCGGGTTGGACCGATGCCCAGCTTCTGGATGCGGCCGGGATTGATTCGATATTATTGGGTCCAATTGGTGAGGGGTTTCATGCGGCCGAGGAATGGGTCGATCTACAATCCGTTATCGATTTAGCCGCTATTTTGGCCGATATCACCGTTGAGTTTTGCGGAACATAATTTTTATTCTGACTAAAACAAGGTCTTTTCTTAAATCAAACTGATTCGTACAGCTTTTTTACTAGCAGCCATCTTACATTAAATCTCGTTATATGGTATTTTTTAGTTCAGCAAAATTGATGTGACCGATAAACTAACTAAAACAAGGCACCCTCACCTTGACCACCTTATCTACTGACGATCCACGTCACACCCGGACCCAGCACATATCAAATACTGAAGCTACCATTGCTCGCATTCAGCATTTGCATCATAAAATCACTCAATCCCGAACATTTTCAGTTGCACTTGGGCGGGATGCTTTGCAAATGTCACTTGCTATTGAGCATGAACGTTTGATTATAAAGAGTCACGTCTTACTCGCCACAATTTATATAGCCAAAGGGAATACAACAAAATCACTCGACCACTTAAAGGAAGTAGAAGATCAAATTTACTCTGAAAAGTACGATGACTACCCCACACTCCGACGTTTCCATTCAAACTACGCCGCGATTAACTCTCACCTAGATCGCCATTGGGACACAATCAAGCACTACAAAAAAGCCTATCAGATCGCCTGCCACATACAGGATTTATACAGCCAAAGAATTTGCTTGCTAAATTTAGGCTTTGCTTACACCCAAATTGGAGATTGGGATCGCGCTATCGACTATCTGAGACAATCCAATTCACTCCCGCACGAAGCCCATCACCTTACCCTAGCAGCCCTTGCCTATTTAGCAGATATATTTGAAATTCAGGAACAATGGGAAGCTGCTTACCCCTATCGAAAACAGGTGGCAGATCAATACTCCGATAACGAACCTGTCTATGGATCTGTGTTTTACAACGACTTAGCATTGACGCAGGCCCATCTAAAAATGTTTGAATCGTCTTGGAAGTCGATAGAAAAAGCCAGATCGCTGCTGATAGGCAGTGAAAGCGCAGAGGTCGCTAAGGCTAAAATTGATATCGTCGAAGGGTATTGGCATCTATTACAGGGAAATCTTAATTTGGCGGAATCTTGTTACCATCACGCCATTGTCCGGCTCCGTATCAAAGACAACCCAAGGATTGTTCGCAAGGCGAAAATATTAAAAGGGCGAGTCCTTTTCAAAAGAGGGGAATATGAAGCATGCATCGAATGGTTCGATACGATTCGTGACGACAACATGCCGGAGTTGGCCCGTAGGCGAATATATAAACTTAAAGCGGAAGCATATGCGCATCTAGGCGAATGGAAGGAGGCTTACGACACCAATCTCAAACTGCAAGAGATTATTTCTGTCGATCACACAAATTTGCATATGCTTTATCGGTTACAAGAAGAATCGTACCGTCACGAGGTAGCAAAGCAGAGTAATTCGATATTGAGATCAAAAAATGCAGAACTTGAAATGTTGCACGGTGAAAAAGATGAGATGCTGCGGATAGTCGCTCATGACTTAAAAAATCCAATTTCCGCTCTCCATTTAACTTTACACGTCCTTCAAAAAAGCCATCACCATTTCACCGAACAGCAGGTCAACGACCGCCTTGCAACTTGCTTAAGCACCGTCGATCGGATCAATGCGATTGTGACTCAGCTAACTGCGATCGGTGAGCTAGAGTCGCATCTGTTAAATGCGGTAAGCGAGCCGCTCCCGATTTTGCCGGAAATTAAGCAGATTATTCGTGATCAAGAGGAGTTGGCCCGTTCAAAACAGCAAAAGATCGAGCTGCAGGCTGGCACCGATCTTCTCATTGGCTACATCCATGAACAATGCTTTGCTCAAGCGATAAGCAATCTAATTTCAAACGCCATTAAATACTCTCCCTTTGGCAGCACCATTCAGGTCATCGTTGCGCCTACGGCCGATGGTTACATCAGAATTGACATTATCGACGAAGGGCAAGGGCTAACAAAAAACGACAAAGCACTTCTCTTCAAAAAATATGCCAAGTTAAGCGCCAAACCAACCGGCAATGAGTCATCTACCGGTCTGGGGCTCTACATCGTTAAGCGGCTGGTTGAAGCGATGGGCGGCACAATTTCGGCCGCATCCCCCGGAAAAGACTTAGGCAGCACATTTTCAGTGCTTCTCCCCATGTTTTCCGGCCATTCAAATTCAGCTTAGGTAAAAGCCTCCCCATCCATTTAAACCCTCTCTCAATTTAATTAAAGATGATCAAAGCGATGTCTATCTTGACATTTTAAGCGATCGCTGTATTATACCAACAGGTTATTTAACCAATTAGTTAAATTAGGAGTTCAAAATGATACCCACCATCGAGGATCGACTAAGTGAAACATTTTCAGCTTTATCAAATTCGACTCGACGGGCGATTTTATCTCGGCTGGCGCAAGGTGAAGCAACTGTCAATGAATTGGCCGAGCCTTTCAAGATGAGCTTGCCTGCAATTTCAAAGCACATCAAGGTGTTAGAACGTGCGGGTCTAATTACGCAAGGTCAAAAGGCGCAATATCGGCCGTGCACGCTTGATACAGCCCCCCTTCAAGAAATTTCTAAGTGGACGGACCAATATCGACATATTTGGGAAACACGCTTTGATCGAATGGATGACTATATTCAACAAATAAATAATACGGAGAACAACAATGAGCAATCAAGATTCAGTAGTGATTGAGCGTCATTTCAACGCAGACATCGACTTAATTTGGAAAATGTGGACTATGGCCGAACATTTTAGCCAATGGTACGGGCCAAGAGGGATGACGATTCCTGTCGCAGAAATGGATGTCACCGTCGGTGGCAAACGCAAGATCTGCATGGAAATGAAAACACCTGAACGCCATATGAAAATGTGGTTTACGGGAGAATATACAGATGTAAGCCCAACATCGCGCCTAGCTTATACAGAAGCGATGTGCGACGAAGATGGCAATTTGATTCCACCATCCGCAATGGGAATGCCAGAAGGAACACCTGCGACAACCGAAGTGATCGTAGAGCTAGAGTCAGTCGATGGTGGCACCAAAATGAAGATGTCACACGTTGGTGTGCCGGCCGATTCACCAGGTGCTGGTGGTTGGAAAATGGCTATCGAAAAAATGGCTGAATATATCGAAACGATATAGGGTCAATCCTGAGGTTAGACCAACTTAGTACAATGAAGTTGGCCTAACCTCATACCTATTCCAATCAGGAGAAACTTATCCAAACTGCGTACGGTTGTGGCGACGCCGTGAAATTAAAAGCATCACGAACAAAGAAAGTGCAAGAAACAGGTGCCAGACCAAAACAAAGAAAGAGCTTGATGCTGAGACATTTCCAATGGTGCTTACACTTGTGATCCTAGGCAAAATGGTCATGTAACCTACATTCAGCAGCCCAATTACACCGTAACCCAATAGCACAAAGGCGGCGACCCTGTAGTTTAAATAAGGCTGCAGGGGCTTTTTGTTGATCACGCTTTTTTCGCTGGTGAAATAAACCAAAATGCCGGTCAGAATTAACAAAGCAACCACATAAACCGGGTATGGGGTTTGAAACTCCTCACCAAATAAGAAATTACCTTGAAATAACAAAGCCTCAATATCGAACAAATAAATTGTCCCGATAAAAAATTTAACAATGATGGGAACCAGACTAAAAAGTAGGTAGCCTGAGGTCAGCCAAATAAAGCGCTTGCGCCAAACGTGTACCGGATTAACTTTTATATATTCGGCGTTGATCGAACGACGATCACCCATTCGATGGAATGCGACATAAAACGCCTCTTCGGCCGAAAGACCAGCCTCCTGAAGCTCATCGATCGTACATTCGATATGAGACGCCAACTCTTCAACATCTTCTACGCTCATTAATTTATCGACCAACAGCCCATGCTTCCAAGATTCAATTTGTTCCTTTAAGTCAAACATACTTTATCCTCCCATAATTGGTCTAGAACTGAATTAACTAGCTCCCACTGTTTCTTTTGATCTTCGAGATATTTTTCGCCGGATTTTTTAATTCTGTAGTATTTTCGCTTTCGGCCGTTATCAGACGTTTTCCAGAATGATTCGATGAGCTCCTCATTTTCTAATTTGCGCAACAGTGGGTAAATCATCCCTTCCTTCCATTCAATCTGCTGCTTCGACTGCTCCTTAATCGTCTTGAGAATTTCATACCCATAGCTCTCATTTTTTGAGAGAATGCTCAAAACCAATGGCCTTGAAGATGCTGCTACTAAATCTTTCGACAGCATAAAACCTCCTGTTATACATATAAGTTCTATGCATAACAGTAAAAGGTATTACCAATGAAGTCAAGCGTTATCATTTTTGCTTAACGATTAGATCGATATGAACTGTAGTTATTGGTCGTGAATTGGATATTCAGGCTATGCAGCTTTCTCCATTTCCCACATTATCTCTGATGAGTGCTGCATAAACCGGGGAATACACAATGTAAACTGACTTCCCTGCTCCTGCACTGACTCCACATTGATTGTACCGCCAAGCATACTGGCAAATTGCTTTGATACAGCAAGGCCCAATCCGGTACCGGAATAGCGCCTTGTGGTTGAATTATCCTCGCGAATAAAGGGCTCAAACAACTTTTCCAAAAATTCAGGGCTCATGCCTACCCCTTTATCGATCACTGTAAATTCAATCCACTCAGCCCCCTCTCTCTCTACAGCACATATGTTTAAGCAAACGTCTGATTTCTGAGTAAATTTAAAAGCGTTACTCAACAAATTGATCAAAATCTGCTTAATCTTTTGTTCATCAGAATGCATGTTTACATTCTTGAGGTTATTTTCAACAATAAGCCGGTTCTCATTCTTTTCCAGCAAAGGTGTCGTCGTCGTTAAAACACCCTGTATCAGTTGATCGAGCTGAACAGGGCCAACTTCAACTGTCATTTTGCGTGCTTCAATTTTTGAAATATCCAAAAGATTATTGATCAAGCCTAGCAAATGTCGGCCGGAGTACTCAATCTTATTAATATCCCCTACAAGGTCTTCTAACTCCAATCTATCTTCCATCTCATCTTCGATTAACTCACTATACCCGATGATCGCATTGAGCGGCGTACGCAGCTCATGGCTCATGTTCGCTAGGAATTCTGACTTGGCGCGGTTTGCGGTTTCAGCTCGCTCTCGCGCCACATCTAATTGAAGCGTCCGCTTTTCGACCATCAACTCTAGGCTGTCTTGATACGTTTGCAGTTGCTCGTTTAAACGCCCTAGTTTCGAGGATTGATTCAAGATCTGGCGCACTGTGATCATTAGCACCGTCGTTATGATCACAACAGAAGTGTAGTTAACGAGTAGACGATCAATGTTCGGTGGATCAAACACCGACCACATCCACCCATTTTTCTGAGCCAAGTAGTAAAAAGTAATCATCCCCATGTAGCAAAACATGATGATCAGAACATCCCGCCGGTCCAAAAATATGGCAGCCAACACCAAGGCAAAATAGATAAGGTCTAAGATAGGATCGTAAAATCCAGCCCCCACAACAATCGGCGTTACGTAAACCAATACTTGAAGAATAACCAAAAACAATCGGATAGAAAGTCTCGTATTGCCTGCATTTAAGCAGTAAAGAGAAACTAAAATCACCACTGCGATAGCAAGCGCTTCGGTCAAGGGTACCCATGCGCGTTCGGCCGGGTACGAGTAAATATGTGTCCCCCCGTCATACGTTAAGTAGCCAAAAACATAGAGGCAGGCTAAGAAAAGTGAAGCACAAAATCCAACGAGATAGGTGTAATAGAGCATCAGAATTGAAAAATCTGTTTCTTGCCCGTTGGTTGCGCTACGGGGTGGTCGAAATATCTCTCTTATCATCGTTTTGGGCATAGGTGCTTTATGCATTATCATCTTGAAAAATGCATTCGCACACATTAGCAAATGGAGGCTCGAATGTAAATATGCAAAAAGGCCTGTTATACGTATTAATCACGCTTAAACAAGATGGCTCAAAAGCAATTTGCAATCAGGTGTCGAAATCAGGTAATCCCGTTCGTTGTATAAGTAAGCCGGACAAAATTGACTTGGATCGGATCAAAATTTCAGAAAATCAAAACTCAAGGAAAAAATCATGACCAATATTAAACTTTTTGAATACGCACCTACTCGCTCTGCTCGCCCAAACTGGACACTACTAGAAGCGGGCCTTCCATACGAGTCGATTGGAAATGGTCCAGCCGTTTTCGGGAATCAAGAACTGCGCAACATTCATCCGCTAGGCAAGGTGCCTGCCGCAATCATTGATGGGAAACCATTGTTTGAATCAGCTGCAATCTGCGCGGCTATTGCAGACCTCGTCCCAGAAAAACAGTTGATAGCAAAACCAGGCAGCTGGTCTCGCTATATACACGAGCAGTGGTCATTTTTTGTTCTCACTGAAATGGAGGCTTGGCTTTGGCCCAATTTGCTAAATCTATTTTTACTGCCAGAAGAACGGCGAAATCCAAGCAATCTTGAACAAAATGAAGCGATGTTTAAACGTGGCGCGGCCGCACTCGATAACGCCTTGGCAGATGTCGATTATCTAGTTGACAACAAATTTAGTGTGACCGACATTATCGCCAGCTATACCGTAAACGGGGCACGCAGCCTAGGTTACATCGACGAATTCGCAAATCTACAACGCTATTTGGAGCGCATGTTTGCTCGTGAACACTGCTCACTCGATCAATCATAGTGAGTTAATAACAAAAATAACCAGAAATAAAAAAGCTCCTGCAATAAACAGGAGCTTTTTGTTTGCTTAAATCTGAATTTCAATTCACATGGGCAGTTTGAGCCCTTTTCTTTGATTAACCTAATTTAACCGGCATTGATTTATACATGTGCCAGCCCGGCCGGGCGGCCAGCTTCAATTCACTGGGGTCAACGGCCAAACGCAGATTAGGATTCCGCTCAAAGAGCGCCTGAATCGCTATTTTAGTCTCGATACGGGCCAGCGGTGCGCCCAAGCAATAGTGAATGCCCATCCCAAAACCTAAATGCCGATTTTTCTCTCGGGTGATATCAAACACCTCTGGATTCTCAAAGATGTCTTCATCAAAGTTAGCTGCTCCCAACATCGGCATAACGGTTGAGCCTTTAGGAATGGTCACCCCTCGAATCGTCACATCTTCAGTCGGGTACTCCGGCTTAGTCCCGTACAAAGGGCCATCAAAACGCAACACTTCTTCAACCGCTGAATCGATTAACCCCCAATCGGAACGTAATAGGGCCAGCTGATCTGGGTGCTGCAAGAGGGTGTAGGTCATATTGGTGATCAGATTGTAGGTCGTCTCATGCCCCGCAATAATCAATAAAAAGACCATGGCAATAATTTCATCTTCTGTCAGACGTTCCCCTTCTTCTTCCGCTTCGATTAAGGCGGTTAGGATGTCATCGGCCGGATTTTTGCGTTTGAGTTCGATGAGCCCCTTCACAAATTTAATCGCTTTAGGCATATCCCAAAACATCGTCTTCGCAATTCCCAAGCCGGACATATTCTCGGTGACAGCATCGACATAATGGGTGAGTTCTGGTACATCTTCCACCTTTACCCCAACCATTTCAGCGATAATGGTGACCGGAATTGGCCGAGCGAATTCTTCCATCAGCTCCATTTCCCCTTTTTGTTCCGCCTTATCAAGCAGTTCTTTAGTGATCTCATGGACGCGATCTTCAAGTTTGCGAAGTTGACGTGGCGTAAATGCTTTATGAACCAAAGTTCTCAAACGACGATGATTTGGCTCATCATCATTGATCATGCTATTAGCCAGCATTTGAACAGATTTTGGCAATGGAAATGGGAACCGACCGCCACCACCGGTTGCGGTTGTCCGATTGCGGATAAATCGAGGGTCCTTAAGCATGTTGACACAATCATCATACCGAGTCAGCAAATAGATGTTCATCATGCCAAACAATTTTCCTTTATGAACCGGGTCATTTTCACGTAACCATTTAAAATATCCTTGCTTGTTGTCCGTAAAGGCTTGGCTCGTTAAATTGAGCGGTTTTTTCATATCGGCCGCTGTAATTACTTTTCTACCTACATTCGTACCTTCTTTTACAGTCATCATTTTTTATCCTTCTTTTCCAAAAGTCCCTACTGTTTTCCCACATTTTCAAATGATTTTTCACAACTATGCAAGACGTCCAAAGTTACCCGGCATATGTTATTCACCCCTCGGCAAAACGTTCAAACGCAGCTAGGGTCTCCGCCGACGTGCGCCGTGCTCCTGTTTGCAGATACTCCATCGCATTGAGGGCCGCATCATGGGCCGCCTGACTTGACCCCGCCACACAATCTTCAACCACCCGACAAAAATAATCATGCTGATGCCCATCTACGAATGTGTAATGCACACACACATCGGTATGACCACCAATCAAAATCAATGTCTCCGCTTTTAAAGCTTTTAGTAAAATCTCGAACTCGGTCCCGAAAAAGCAAGAGTAACGCCGTTTACGAATAAAATAATCGTCCGGCCGCATGCCTAAAGCCGGGTCGATCTCAGTTCCCGGATCCCCTTCAAGCAGATGAATCCCTTCAGCCCCGTCTAGTTCCCGGCCGAAGTCGATTAAGTTTCTACGATGTGCCTCTTGGAAAAAGACAATTGGAATGTCGCACTCACGCGCTTTATTAACCAACGCTGGGGCACGATCCATGTACTCCCCGTAATCCGACATAAATGGCATATCAGATGTCGCCTCACCCTCGTCAGATGAACCGCCCCCTTGAATGTCAATCACAACCAAAACCGGTTGTCCTTCAATGATTTTTCGAGTCTTTTTAGTCATTATTCCTTAAAGTAAACAATCTGCGTCGATGTGGCAAACAGAACGCCATCTGGCGTCCACAATTCGGCCGATTGATCAAAATACCGGTTGTAATATCGATTTGCGCGAGCGTGCCCAATCAGCTCTCCGTCACCATGCTGGCTAAGCGTGGCTGAATCAACGTGAAAGTAGACGGTAAACGCCACAGTGCCCATCGGGGCAAACTGCGCCCGCCGTATCATAATGCGTGGCGGGAAAACATCTGCCATCGCTGTCAGAGATGGGAAATCGAGCGGCCGGGGAGGCTTGTCTTGAATCGATTGCAGCGTTTCTGCATTCGGTTGAGCATCCTTAATCTTATCCCTCATTTCGCCTTCCATTCGAAAGGTATAGTTTTGGGCCCAGCGCGGCATCATCTCGGTTGAGACCGGGGCCGCCTCGGCCGGTAAATGCGGAGACGACATATCGGTGGCGCCCCACGTCTCACGCCGAGTACTAAACACAGCCGTGGCGGTGGTTACAACCTCACCTTCCTGAACCATGCGAACATACCAATGTTGTGTCGACCGATTGGTCCGCTCTGGCTTCGCCTCAAGCTCAAATTCGCCATCTTTTACACCGGCCGCAAAATTGACGGTCAGGGTTATCGGTTCTCCCAGAACGTCTGGATGATCCAAAATAGCTTTCAGCATCGCGGCCGCGGTCATTCCGCCAAATGGGCCGATCATGTTGGCATATGCGGCCGACGTCTGGCCAAAGACTCTGCCATTCTCGTGCCTAAATTCTAAGGCACTGTCAAAAGGGTGTTTGTGTTGGGTCATAGATGACTAATTATGACACCACCTGCCTATTTGAAAAAGGGGTCGTCATCAAGATCGCTTAACGGCCGCAAATCAGGCTGCACCAAGCCACGTCTAGCTTCCACCGTAAACAGATGGTCTTTTGAGTAAAAGCTAAACATAAA
>JAHDEB010000096.1:0-4572 GCA_020629055.1 Chloroflexota bacterium | reverse complement strand
CACGTCTAGCTTCCACCGTAAACAGATGGTCTTTTGAGTAAAAGCTAAACATAAAATAATTTTGATTGGAAACGCCAATGGGCAACAAAAAAGCGGCTGAGTCGAAGTGATCGAACTCAGCCGCTTATGTTTGCTTGATTAACTGTTGAAACTAATCTTTTGTTACAACAAAGTTCTCCATAACCAGCGTATCGATCCCGCTATTCCTGAACGTGCTAATCGCATTTTCAGGTGTATTTACAATCGGTTCACCCCGTAAATTAAAGCTGGTATTAATTAAAATCGGCACGCCGGTCGCTTGGCCAAACGCTTCCATTAGGTCATGGTAGCGAGGCGCATGTTCACGATCGACCGTTTGCAGACGGCCGGTACCCATGTGATTTACCGCAGGCACTTTTTTGCCTGGCTCTTCTTTAAACGGCAAAACCGTTAGCATGTGGTTCATCAGATTATTGTTGGGGCTATCTAGCTGGAACCAATCGCCCGCATATTTGCGCGGCAATGTCGGGGCAAACGGCCGGAAAGGTTCGCGAAACTTGATTTTCGTGTTCACAATGTCCTTCATATCTTCATGACGAGGATCAGCCATAATACTGCGTGCGCCCAATGCCCTAGGACCCCATTCAAAGCGACCTTGGAACCAACCGATTACTTTCTTATCTAAGAAGTCAGCGACAACGCGCTCAGTTAGCTTCGTTTCATCGCTAATTTCTTCAAATTTATAACCACTCTTTTTAATAGCGGCCGAAACCTGACTATTCGAGTATTCAGCACCCCAGTAGTTATGCTCTTGGGTCCATTCACGCGGCTTGCCTAAAATGACGTGCCAAGCGTACAACGCAGCGCCCAAAGCACCGCCGTTGTCGCCCGCGGCCGGTTGAATAAAGATGTTCTCAAACGGCGTATCACGCAACAGGCGGCCGTTTGCCTTACTGTTCAGCGCTACACCACCGGCCATAACCAAGTTTTTCGATCCGGTTTCTTTATGCAACGCTTTCAGCATTTTGATAACCGCTTCTTCGGTTACTCGCTGAATGCTAGCAGCGATATCTGCATAATATTGATTTTCTTTTACCTGAGGATCGTTAGGGCTCATCTCAGGATTGGTGTTATGGGTATAAAAATCGGCCGTGTGATGACGGGCTGGCCCAAACAGATCGGTAAATTTGCTGTTATAGGTCGTATCAGCCGAATAGTGATAGCTGAAATAATCCATGTTGGTGTAAAAACTACCATCGTCATACACCTTAAAGATTTTATCGATCTTATCAACGTAATTCGGCTCCCCATAAGGAGACATCCCCATCACTTTGTATTCACCGTTGTTGACCCTAAAGCCAAGAAACGCGGTAAACGCAGAATAAAGCAGACCGAGCGAGTGGGGAAAACGGTGCTCGCCGGTCACTTTCAAGTGATTTTGGCTGGTTCCTTTTCCCCAATCAGCGGTGGCTAACCCTTTTAAGGCAGTCGTCCACTCACCTACCCCGTCAACGGTCAAAAATGCAGCCTCTTCAAACGGTGAAGCGAAGAATGAGCTGGCGACATGAGATGCATGATGGTCGACAAATAAGATTTTGTCGGCCGGCACATCGATCGCCCCTTGAATGTGGGCTTTTACCCACAGCTTATCACCCAGCCAATTGATCATAGCCGAACTAAACGCCCGCCAAGATTTTGGGAAAGTTGCAAGCTGGGACCGCAAAATACGTTCAAATTTTTCGAGCGGTTTTTCGTAGAAAACCACATAGTCCAGATCATTGGCGGTAATCCCGGCCGTGTCTAAACAAAATTGGATCGCTTGCGTTGGGAAACCCGCATCGTGCTTCTTGCGGCTAAAACGCTCTTCGTCAGCAGCAGCGACCAAGTGGCCATTGTTTAGCAGTGCTGCGGCGGAGTCGTGATAAAAGGCTGAAATTCCTAAAATATACATAGTGAAAAATGTTTGAGTAGAGGTTTAGTCGGTTTGTCCCTGTTCAAGGGCCTGTTCAAGGGTGCTATCCAGCGGCTTGCGAGCAACCCAGCCCGATGAAGACGGTGTAGATTTTAACGCCATAGGGTCTGTAAACATCCGTGCGCCTAATCCGAAAATAGTAACGACGATAAAGTAGAAGAATCCCATAAAGAGGGCCCCTTGTACGTGGCCCATTTCGGCCGCAAAGAGTTTCCACCCTTCCCAAGCACGCTTAAAAATATTGCCAGAAACAGCCGATTCTTTGACCTGAGCATGTTCGGGTAATTCAGTATCCGGCATATGATCTAGCCCGCGTGGATAAGCGATCTTCGTTTTCACGAACCCGATAAACATACCGACAAGCAGCCAGATCAATAGCAGCAAGATGCGTGAGCCGCCAAGCATGTCCAGCACAGTGGGCCGTGTCATGAGCGCCGCTGTCCACAGCGCAACCAAGATAAGTAGGTCAATGATGGCAGATGGCACCGTTTTGCCACGGGATGCCATTGTGATTCCAGAAGAGTAGCCCACCATGGTTAACATGATAAGCACAATAGTTGATAGGGTTTCCATGTAAAGATTGGAAACGCCACGGCGTAGGCTGACCGTGGCGCTTAATGTTAGGGTTTAGAACAAGGTGTAGATAAACGGGGCTACGGCCGAGTTACTAGCCGCAAAAATAAGAAGTAGTCCAAATACAACGAGGAGGGCCACCATCGGAAACAGCCAATACATCTTGCGTTTCCATAAAAACCGGAATAATTCTCGAATGACCCCGGCGCGATTTTTTGATTCTTTTAGCATGTTTAAAAATTCTCTCGATGATAGATATTTGTTATGAGTGTAATTCTAACCAATTACAAACCAAGTTAAGCAAAAATACCAGTTAATTTTAGCTTACTCTCGAGTGTTTGGAACAATCTATATAAAAGTCAGGTAGAAACCAGACGGTTTTTCCTACACTGGGATAATTGGTGTCTTAGGACAATGACTTAAAAACTCAATACCATCGGTCGTAACGACAACTAAATCTTCAATCCGCACACCGCCCCAACCGGGGAGATACACGCCAGGTTCAACACTCACCACAGCACCAGCCGGAATAGTTCCTTTATAAACCGAGGACAAGCTGGGTCCTTCGTGAATGTTAAGTCCAACGCCATGGCCCAAGCTATGGCCAAAATTTGGCCCTTGACCCGCATCGTCGATCACATCTCTCGCCAAGGCATCAATTTCTTGCCCTTTCATGCCCGCTTTCATATTGTTAAGCGCATTTTTCTGTGCTGTATGCACTAAGTCATACACCAGTTTAAACTTTTCGTCCGGTTCATTCCCTAAGAAAAACGTACGGGTCAGGTCACTATGATACCCATCGAGCATCGCACCCATGTCAACAATAATGGTGTCACCCACCTGCAATTGCCGATCGCTAGGGTGATGATGGGCCATCGCACCATTTGGCCCAGCGGCAACAATAATGTCGAACGCCATACCATCTGCCCCATTTTCACGCATATGTTTTTCTAGTTGCCACGCCAAAGCCCTTTCCGTCATACCTGGCTTTGCCAACTGGTTGACCGCAGACATGGCGTTGTCTGTAATCACGGCCGCTTTGCGAATCATCGCCAGCTCATCAGCTGTTTTTACATGACGCATCGGTTCGATGACGCCATTTAGCCCCACCAGGCTGCAAGCCTCAATTTCATCACACTTTTTCTTCAGCAGTCTAAAATCAATAACGGTCATATGAGATGCTTCAAAGCCGATCCGTTCAACACCAACCATTTTGAGCAAATCTTCTTGTTTGGCCATGTGTGGCTCGCGTCCCACTTTAACCAATTCAAATTCTGGGGCTTGCTGTGCCGCCTGCTCCCAATATCGAAAGTCGGTCCCGATAAGCGCCCGATCTTGGGTAATGACAAGATGTCCGGCCGACCCGGTGAACCCTGAAACCCAGCGGCAATTGGTTAGATTGGTAATCAATATCCCATCTACGTCTTTCCAATCAGCTAATTTCGAGCGTATTAAATCGATGCGTTCTTGACTCATTTTTACTTTTATCCTGTTTGAATCCAAGTTGCCCAGATAAGACCTAATGATGTTTGGTCGAGCAGACCAGCAAGGGGCACAGCCCGAGATTGCCTAGCAACTTGAGAGATTTGGTACTGTTTTCTTAACTAAGTGTAAATTAGTTATTGCACATTTATAGTGCCTATGTCACGATAGAGCTACTGTTTTTGTAAAACATTGATACCAATTTCGGGAACCTGGCAAAATCCCAACCTTCATTCTTAACTAATCCATGATCTCAAAAGCAAAAGTTTGGCGCATCCTCTCCATTTTCTTGTTTTCGCCTATGCTTGTACTACTACTCGTGGGGGTGTTTCGGTCTCAAGATCAAACGGAGAATTTGAATCAGCAAAGGAGCCCCGTTAGGAATACTCAAACGCAACCGGTTGAAGAGTCATCGCAGCTAACCTTTGGGCAACCGGTCAGTCCAACACTGTCTCGGCCGGTGTCTAGCCTGCCCCCGGTATCTCCAGATCGTCTGGATACGATTATTCGCGAAGTTAATCCCCGCATCAGCCATCATATTCCAGACAAAGTAGATGAAAAATCTT
>JAHDEB010000352.1 GCA_020629055.1 Chloroflexota bacterium | reverse complement strand
AAACGGCTCTTGCTCGGCCGCCCCCCGCACCAAAATCTGCACAAACTGAATGGTTAAGTTATGCAGGTTATAAACTTTCTCTTCTAAGCCACCCCTTGTTTGCAGCAAGCCAAATTGACCAATCTCTCGAATGCTCTGATACAGCTCTGATCTGCTCAAGTTGCATGTGTTGTATAACGTGTCTCCGTTCGCACCCAATCCACCAAAAAAGCACAATCCCATCAATAGCTTTTTGGCAGCGATTGAAAGCATTTCCCAAACTCGTTGGTAGATAAAAGCGTGCTTTCCCTCAATGCCGGTTTCAATCGCGTTTAGCAAGCGATCAAGGCTGTGCTGTTTCAGGAGGTGGGGGAACAAAACTAAGGTCAGTGGATGTCCCCCAATCGAATCATGGATTTTTTGCGCTACTTCCTGTGTAAAATCTTCGGCCGGGATCCCATTTGTGGCGGTTGTATGGGCCTTTAATAGCGCTCGGCTTTCGCTAACACTGATTTCGTCTAAATGATAGACATAGGTTTGAGTGATGTGGGTTGGAACTGTGCGAGACGTGACCAGAAATTTAGATCGGCCGACCATGCTGTTTAACCGATCATTTAGCACATCGGTGTGCGCTGGCGCCTCAACCCCATCGATAAAAACCAAATGAGGCTTTGCCTCTAACGCCCCCCGAATCATCTCTTCCCGGCCGGCCGAATTGGCATCATGTATATGGTTGATCTGCAGCCATCGCCCCAGCCGAATCGTCAGCTGTTCAATGACATTCTCGGCCGGTTGATCATCAGGCAAATTTAACGGAATCCATGCGACCCCTTTGAATATGTCTGAATTGAGATGGGTGTGAGCCAATGCGGTCGCAACAGCCGATTTGCCGACTCCGCCTCGGCCGGTAAGGAACGCCACTTGGGGGCCTGCCTGCTGGGCCAGCTGACGATTTAAGGCATCGATCACCTCGTCTTTGCCCTGTAGCTCTAGCCGTTGTGGAAGTGCCGCCCGCTGAATTTCATGGCTAGCCACTTTCATGCTGTAAGTAACCGGCCGTTTGTTTTGCCAGTGGGGGTAAATGTCCACGGCTTCCGCATCGTTCAGCGGCATATGGTCGCCCGCCCTCAACAATCGATTGGCTTCATCTAAACGCGTAAGCCCACCGTAATGGCGCAAAACTTTTAGGATGGCAAGCAGCAAGGCGCGGCTGTCTTGGGAGATCGAAATCGTATTCCGCTCCCATCCGCTGATGGTGCCATACGTAAAGGTAAAACCGGCCCGGTTTTTTAATTCTTCTGCTAAACGACCTTGGGATAACGGCCGTTGGTTTTGTGTTGTGTCTTTAGTTAGCTTCCTGTGATGTTGTAGCAGGTCACCAAATGAGCCTTTTATGTCCATAGGACTTAAAAATTCACTTCAATGAATTTAAATTTTCCTCCGATCGATAGATTATACTCGAACTGTTTGATTATAGTCATTTTCCCGATGTTCGAAGCTGTTGAAAAGGAGGTCATGTGTTGCAGATAAGAAATTCCACCCGATGTTGGTGTTTATCACTCCACCTCAGGGGGAAGTAGGAAAAACCGAGGATAGTTGAACAACTATCTGTTACGTCTAAAACCATCCACTACATATGGTTGACGTTTTGTGACAACTTATGGGGCCTGTGCACTTTTATTTTATGAAGAGCCTAAGTTTAGAATCCCAAACTGTGCTTCGTGCAGCCCGTTGTATACACCACCGGCCGCAATTAACTCTGCATGCGTCCCCTCTTCACTAATACCATCTTCCGTCACCACAACAATCCGATCCGCATTTTTAATCGTCGCCAACCGGTGGGCGATAACCAAAGTGGTTCGCCCTTTCGAAAGCTCGACAAGCGCTTGCTGAATGGCTACCTCGGTAGCGGTGTCTAGGGCCGAAGTCGCCTCATCTAAAATAAGGATCGGTGGGTTCTTGAGGAACATGCGGGCGATGGCCAAGCGCTGCTTTTGACCTCCAGACAGTTTGACTCCCCGTTCGCCAATCACCGTTCCCATTTGCTCCGGCTGGTCTTTTATAAAAGTGTCGAGTTGGGCCCGTTCAGCGGCCGACCAAATTTCTTCCTCGCTGGCGTCCAGCTTGCCGTATGCGATATTTTCCCCAATCGTCCCTGCGAACAAAAAGACATCTTGCTGCACAATGCCGATCTGCTTGCGTAGCGAAGATAGCGTCATCTTGCGAATATCGATGCTGTCTATCGTGATTTGGCCCGATTGAACCTCGTAAAAACGGGGGATAAGGCTGCATAGGGTTGTTTTGCCTGCGCCAGAGGGGCCGACAAATGCGACCGTTTGCCCCGCTTTAATCTCTAGGTCGATCTCATGCAAGATCGATTTGTTGTCTTCGTAGCTAAAGGTGACATTGTTTAGACGAATGTCACCATTTAAATGATCAACTGTGACCGCATCAGGCGCGTCAGCGATGTCGGGTGCTGTTGCCAGAATGTCGAGATACTGCTTGAAGCCTGCAATCCCTTTCGGGTAACTTTCGATGACTGAGTTGATCTTCTCAATCGGCCGGAAAAAGACGTTGGTCAACAGCAAATAGGCGATAAACTCCCCGTAGCTGAGTTCCCCTTCAAGCACATACCAAGTGCCGGCTACCATAATGAATAGAATTACAAAACGCATGAGCATATAGCTAATCGAAAGCCCTTTTGCCATGATGCTGTAAGCGACCAGTTTTGTCTCCCGATACCGGTTGTTGTTGACGGCGAACAAGTCCCGCTCATGGTCTTCATTGGCGAATGCTTTAACCACTCGCACCCCGCCCAACGCATCTTCGATACGGGCATTAAACTGCCCAAAGGTGCGAAACAGCTGTCGCCACGTGGCTGTCATTTTGCTGCTGTAGGTCACCGCGACCCACAAAATTATCGGGACCACGACAAAAGTGAGCAGCGCTAGTTCTAGATGAATGGCCGCCATCAGGGCGAACGCCCCAATGAGGGTCATGACGGCGATGAAAATATCTTCTGGACCGTGATGGGCCAGCTCTCCAATATCTTGCAAGTCGGTGGTGATGCGGGCGATGAGGTGGCCCGTTTTGGTGTTGTCGAAATAGCGAAACGACAGCTTTTGCAGATGGTCAAACAATTTGGTGCGCATGTCCGTTTCTATGTTGATGCCCAGCATGTGCCCCCAATAGGTGACGATATATTGCAATGCGGTATTTAGCGCATAAATGCCTAACAAAACAAAGGTGGCCAAAATAATCAAGGACCAATTTTTGCTGGGCAGCAGATTGTCGATAAATTGATTGATTGCCAGCGGGAATCCCAATTCGAGGATGCCGACAATCACGGCGCAGCCGAAGTCTAAAAAGAAAAGTTTTTTGTAGGGGAGATAATAGGCGAAAAATTGTCTAACCATGGTGACTTTTATACACCGAGTTTCGGTTTTAGTCGTTGGGTAGGCGGGGTGATTTACGAGGCTATAACATATCGACTTTTGTCATGATAAGGCT
>JAHDEB010000351.1 GCA_020629055.1 Chloroflexota bacterium | reverse complement strand
TTAACTAAGGAATTGAATCTTCGGTTTAAGAGGAACGGGAATTAGACGATTTGAGTTTATTTTAATTCCCGTTCCTACGCGTATCCGTCCTACTTGTTTATAGAAATTTGGCTCATGGCTACGGCTGCCTTGGTGAAGCAACGGGCGACCGTGTTCAGCAGCTCCGCTGTTGTTGCTTTTTCTGCAACATCATCAGGTGTATGAAATAGGGGTGACAATCCAGCAACTGACAGCATCGGCACACCAAACTTCGCCCAACATTGGGATTCACCAACCCAGCAATCTGGATTTAACGGGTTCTCTGGAGAGATGGAAGTGACCTGCATCGGGGCGAGAGCGTTTTGGATTGTGTTGGAGGTGGATGTGTCAGCATGAAGAATGCTTTGCATTTGAGCATCAATTGCTGCGAGACACGAACCCAAATGCATGACGGCTTTTGGCGGAACGGTGACCGTTTCTGTCAGGCGGTAGGCGCCGCAAAAACCAAGCTCATGACCGCTGAGCGCAATCAACTGTAGTGGAAAGTGTGGCATCTGTTTAGATAGCCATTCGGCAACATGTAAAGAAACGGCTATTCCTGTGCCCCGTTCACCCGCACAAGTGAACCAGCCTGACATAGGGGTTGTGATAACCAATGGTGGGTCTGCGCTCGATTCTCCCCAATGACCGGTAATATTTGTAGAAGCACCTGGTTTGATAACTGCGGTGTACTCGATGGAGATTGAATTGGTTTTTAAGGCGTTTGCATATCGGCCGGGGACAAGGATGACAGGAATTCTATTTCGTAATTTCGGTTCGCAATTGATTGCGACTAAGTTTCCTTTTCCTCCATGGGTAGCGATGACTAGAGCCTCGTATCCTGCCAACATGGCAGAATCGATCATTGATTCGAGCGTATTATCCAGCCCGCTTCCGTGTTCCCCATCGCCAAATTCGGCAACAGCTACATGGTTCGTTTTAAAATCACCGATCGCTTCATAGTAAAGAGGCATGGAGGGGATTTCTATACCGTCAAGTATTACCTTCGAGGCTCCGTCAAAGAAATCAAAGCTGTACTCTTGTCTTGAGACCTTAGCCCCTCGCTTTTTTAATTGCTCTGCAAACCAGTCTGCTGTCGCCTTGTCGACATCTGTTCCAGTGCGGTGGATGCCCAGATCAGAATATTCTTTAACGATTTTGTATAGTGTTGTCCCAATATTATCTTCAAAGGATAAGGTCATATTCACCTACATTTGCCCAACTACCACGGATGTTCTGTACCGTTGTAAACGAGGAACTTATTTGTATCTGCCAGGGTTAGGTTAGCTATGAGTGCCAGCACCTGTTCGGCCGAAACCGATGGTTCAAGATCAGCAGATGCGCCCCCCATATCTGTTTGCATCCAGCCGGGATGAACCGCCACGACACAAATTCCAGCAGGCTTAAGCTCGTGCGCCATCATGCGCGTCGCTACGTTCATCGCCGCCTTGCTCCCGTTATAACTATACGAGCCCCACTTTTGATCCTCAAGCAATAACAACGACGCCAATCTTCCTGAAATATTGACCAAGCGGCCGCTATCGCTTTGCTTGAGTAAACCGACAAAATGCTTTGCCATCAACAGTGGGCCGACGACGTTGACGTTCATTGTGTCATGAATCTTGTCAGCGGAAATATCTTGCAGCTCTTTATCGTCAATTTTGATAGCTGCATTATTGATCAGGACGTCGATTTTGTCGATTTCGGCCGCAACCGCTTTGGCCGCCGCCATCACCGAACTTTCATCAGTTACATCAAGCTGTATCGGATAGATGTTGCTGTTCTCGACCGCCAATGCTTGTAAGTCGGCCGCATTTTGCGGAGAGCGGCATCCGGCAAAAACAGTGTCGCCCGCGCGGGCCAACTGCTGCACCATCGCCCAACCCAACCCACGATTTGCACCCGTAATTAAATATGTTGTCATGATTAAATCCTCTACACCTTGCTCCCCGGAATCGGATCCCCCGAATCACGCTCTTGAACCGCTTGCTTGAAGCCCACTTCTTCAGAACGCTCTTTAAACCAAACCCCTTCCGGACTGTGGCGCGTCATCCCATCAAAAATTGTGGCCATACGTTGGGTGCTCTGTAGCCCCATGTTGTCATATGCTTGATTGACCATCATTTTCATCATCATCAGCTGATTTTTCGGGACACCCTTGATCCGGTCGGCCAATTGTTGCACGGTTGAGTCAAGCTGATCGGCCGGAACCGCCTGATAGATCAGCCCCATCTCTTCAGCCCGTCGGCCGGTAATCAAATCCCCCGTAAACAGCATCCGTTTCGCCCGTTCCGCCCCCAACCGATACACCCACATCGCCGTGGTGGGGCAGCCCCACACTCGTGATGGGGGATAACCGATTTTCGCATCTTCATTCATGATGATAATGTCGGCGCACAGGGCGATGTCGCTGCCACCGGCCACCGCATGGCCGTGTACTTTGGCGATCACCGGCTTGTTACAGTTCCAGAGCGACATAAATTGGCGCGTACAATGGCTCATAAATTTATAGTCGATCATCGGGTCCCACGGCATCTCTTGGATACCGGGGTTTTCGCCCGGCGTCTCTGCATAATCGTACAGATCGTACCCGCCGCAAAACCCTTTGCCAGCACCGGTCAGCACGATAACGTGGACGCTGTTGTCGTTTTCGGCGTGGGCTACCGCGTTGGCGAGGTCGTCCGGCATCGTTAGGCTGATGGCGTTAAAACGCTCCGGCCGGTTGAGCGTAATCGTAGCGATGCGATCGGCCGATTGGTACAGCACATCGCCAAATTCAAGTTGTGAACTCATTTTCCTTCTCCAGTGTGATCTAAGTTGTAGGGGGCGACGGGGTCGGGTTCAACTTAGCTTCGAAGAGATGAAGTGGTTCCGACCCCGTCGACCCCTACTAAATATAAGCGAGATCCTTTTCAGGCTCTTTTGGATCCTTGATTTCGAACTGACGCTGTAAACCAGCTTCTTCCCACGTGGCTATCTGCTGCTCAAACTTCTCGCTTGTATGGAACAAATGCCCGTCAAAGTCCCACTCCTGTGCGAACCACGGCCGTAAAACGTCGAGCAATTCACGACCCATCCCTTCGGCCAATCGTGACTGCCGAATCCAGAAACGGATAACCGCTTCATAATCTGACCAAGCTTTATCCCCAATAGGGGTTGCTTCAGATCTGGCCAACCAGCTTGTTGTGCGTGGATAGATGTAAATACAGCCGAGACATTCGGTTTCGGCCGGGTTCATCACCGTATACGTAAATGATATCTTGCTGAAATGTTCCCGCTCATGCCGCTGTAAATCTTTAAGATTGTCAGCCCGAGTAAAGTCATCGGCCGGCCATGTCGATTGCTCCCACGTGCGCAGCATCTCTCTGCTATCCATTACGGCCGCATAATCTAGCTCGACATCGGTTTCCGACAAGCGTCGGATCAAAAACCGGTCGGTGACAAGCCCTTCGGGGACAACAGCGTTTTCATTCTCAAATACCATCTATTT
>JAHDEB010000095.1:14534-21980 GCA_020629055.1 Chloroflexota bacterium | reverse complement strand
ATTCGCTCTGCTTCAACTGATCCAACACCGGCCCTTTGACCGCCGCCAAATGCAACGTCACCCCTGCGGCCGCGAGCTGCTCTTGCAATGATTCTAAGGTTTCAATCGCGCTTGCATCGATAAAGTTTACAGCGGTGCAAATCAGCACAAACGCTTCAACCTCCGGTCGATCGATGATCAGCCCCATCACCGTATCTTCCAAAAACTTGGTATTCGCAAAATAAAGGCTCTGATCGACCCGCATCCCGATAACCTTTGGGGAAGTTTGCACATCGTGACGCAGAACGTTGCGGTAAATCTCTGATTGCCTCACCCTGCCAACCACCGCCACGTGCGGCCGGCTGGTACGCCAAACAAACAGTAAAACAGACGCTGCCACCCCATACAAAATGCCAGTCTCTGCACCCACGGCTAAAACCGCAATAAATGTCACCCACCAGGCCAGCCCATCGGCCCGGTTGTAGCGCCACACGCGCCGCGCGGTGCCGAAATCAACCATGTTGGCGACGGCAACCAAAATAATCGCAGCCAGCATGGCGTTCGGCAGATGGGTGAACAACGGTGTTAAATACAGGAGCGCAAAAACAACAAGAGCTGATGTGATGATCGATGCCATCCCGCTGCGCGCACCGGCCGAAAAATTGACCACCGAACGGCCGATCCCGCCAGTGACGGGATATCCGCCTGTAAAGGCGGCCCCGACGTTGGCCAAACCCAGTGCGATTAACTCTTGATCTGGGTCGATTTTTTCTCGTCCAGAACGGGCAAGTGATTTAGCAACCGACACACTTTCCATAAATGCGACCAAACTAATGGTGATCGCGATAGGCAAAAGAGCTGTCACTTGGTTTCGATCAAACGATGGCAGGGTCAATGTAGGCAATCCGGCCGGGACTGCACCCACAACACGGACCCCAGCTAGGGTTGTTAAATCGAAAAACCAAACGGCCCCTATGCCGACCAACACGACCGCCAGCGGCCCCAATTTGCTTAACATGCCGGAAAAATATCGCTTAAAAAAGATTAGAATCACGATGCCGAGTGCGCCCAATCCCAATGTGGCCCAATTTGTGTGACTCAAGCGTCCAAGCAGGTAAAAAACCTGCTCATGAAAATATTCAAATCGGGGTGCCCGAATGCCTAGCACAGTTTTTAGCTGACTAAACCCGATTAAAATAGCGGCCGCGCTGGTAAAAGCGGAAAGTACCGGATGGCTAAGAAAATTGACCAGAAACCCCACCCGCAGTAACCCCATTAATGTTTGAATCAATCCGACCATCAATGCTAATGTGAGTGACAATGAGAGAGCCAAAGTCATATCACCATCGGCTAAAGGGGCGATCCCGGCCGCTACCAACAGGGACACGATGGCGACTGGGCCAACGGCCAAGCTACGGCTGGTCCCCAATACCCCATAAATCATTAATGGGACGATGCTGGCATACAATCCAACCTGGGCCGGCAACCCTGCCAGTAACGCGTATGCCATGCTCTGGGGCACCAGCATAATCGCCACCACAACGCCAGCGACAAGGTCCCCGACAAACATTTCTCGATTGTATCGTTGCGCCCACCGGAGCGCGGGAATGTAGCGGGGAAGTCCGGCCGGGTTCAGTTTTGATGCGGTTGAGTTCATAACCCATACATTAATCAAAATTCGTAAACCCTTGTTGAGCAAACTGTAAAGCTTTTATGCGAACGAGAATGACTACGGGAAGTTTCGAGAGTGGGAAATCACTCTTCAGGCATCTTCCACATAAAATGTGCGCAAGATTCAGTAAGCTTCAACCTATTTACCAGATCAAATAGGACATAGAATCAGCATTTCCCCAGCTGATCCCCTCCCCACGACTCCCCTTACATTTGTTTTACAAACCTGTTGCCTCATATTTAAACTTCGCGGCTATCTTTATGACTGTGTTGACAGCGAGTAGCCTAAAGGAAAAGGCGACAAAAAAGGAGATTTTTATGTTCAATGCAATTCTACAGCCTTGGCCATGGTGGCTTTCAGGCATCTTAATCGGTCTGATGGTCCCTGGAATGTATCTACTTTCAGGCAAGGGCTTTGGTATTTCAAGCAGCTTGCGCCATATCGGATCTGCATGCACCCCGAACAGCGGAATCGCGTACATTCGCGAAAACGACTGGCGAGCAAACTTATGGAACATCGTTTTCATCGTTGGCATCGCCTTAGGCGGCTTTGTGGCCAACTTCTTTTTGTCGGCCGCACCGGTTGAATTTTTGCCCGCCAGCTATTACAGCTTGGGTGGCTTTATCCAACTGCTGCTGGGTGGCGTCTTGGTTGGCTTCGGCACCCGCTATGCTGGCGGATGCACCTCGGGGCATGCGATCAACGGCATCTCTAATCTGAACTGGCCCAGCATGGTGGCCACTGCCTTCTTCTTTGTTGGCGGATTAATCGCAACCTGGGGGCTTGGCTCACTGCTCTTTTAAAGCGGTTGACAGTTAACAGTGGTCAGTTGTCAGTTAGGTTCTCCCAGAAGGACAAGCGAAGCGCACTGATTACTGAAAACTGACCACTAAACATCATGACACAACACACACTTTCAGATTTTGATGATGCTCAAGAGCAAGTCGGCATGAGCACGGCCGCGTACGCGCGGGTTTTAACGATGGGTATCTTTTTCGGCGTCGTTTTGGTTAAATCCGAAGTTGTTCGATGGCAACGAATCCACGACATGTTCCTATTTAAAGAACCACACATGTACCTTATCATCGGTACGGCCGTGGTTGTCGGGATGATTTCTATGTTGATCATCAAGCGATTTGAGGTAAAAACAGTAGAAGGCGACCCGATTGTGTATCAGCCGAAACCGTTTAACCCCGGCGTGATTATTGGCGGCACGATCTTTGGTCTTGGATGGGCGATTACAGGCGCTTGCCCAGGGCCGATTTATGCACAAATAGGGGCTGGCGAATGGCCAGCAATTTTAACTTTTATCGGCGCGATGGCTGGCATGTACTTGTATGGCTATCTGCGGCCGAAATTACCTCATTAAAGGTGTGCTTTGCACTCAGTAATCAGTATTCGGTAGGTCGGTTGTACTTACAAACCGAATACTGATTACCGGGCCATAGGCCACCGAAAACCGCGCCACAGGCGCACTTCCCAGGAGATAACACAATATGTGGTTTGAAACACTCGTTCGAGAAGAAACCGGATGTGCAGCTTATATGATCGGCTGCCAACGCACCGGTGACTGTATGGTCTTTGATCCCACTTGGGACATTGAACCCTACAAAAAAATGGCTAAGAAAAAGAAGTCGAAGATTAAATATGTGATCGACTCCCACAGTCATGCAGATCACATTTCCGGCGCACGTCGCTTGGCAGAAGCGGAATCCGCAGAGCTGATGGTACCGGAATTGATCGAAGTGGAATATGAAGCCACACGCTTAAAGCATGGGGATGAAATCCGCATGGGGGGTGTGGGTCTGCGTATTGTGCATGTACCCGGCCATCGACCAGAACAAATCAATGTCTTGGTCATCGACTATCCGCGTGGTGAAGAACCCTGGGCGATGTTAACGGCCGACTTTGTAATGGTTGGGGATGTTGCCCGGCCTGACTTGGCGCAAGGTGGTGTTGAAGGGGCAGACATGCTGTATGACACGTCGATTCCTCGCTTTTTAGATTTACCCGAACACGTTGAGGTGTATCCCGGCCATCTTGCCGGGTCTACCTGAGGCCGTGTTACCAGTGGCAAGGTTGTCACTACGGTTGGGTACGAAAAACGATACAACGACGCGCTAAACATCAAAAACAAAGATGCATTTACCCGCTACATGACCGGCGAACAGCCGCTGAAGCCTGCAAACATTCAAAATATTGTGGCGATTAATCAGGGGAAGAAGCCACTGACAATGTCGGTCCCGAAAGCAGCCCCCCTAACGGTCGACCAAGCAAAAGGGCTCATGAGCGACGGCCGAATTATGATCGACTGTCGCGAATCAACCGCTTATGGGGGTGGCCATGTCCCAAAAGCGATCAATGTCCAGCTATCCGGTGGCGAGTTTGAGCAGCGGGTTGGCTGGGTAACGCCCGATGATAGCCGGTACATTTTGCTGTGCGATAAGGATGAAGACGCCCAAAATGCGATCTTCAAAATGGCATTTATCGGCCTTGATTCACAGGTAGATGGGTATGTTGCGGGTGGAATAAAGGCTTGGATGGGGGCTGGACAGCAGTTGCAGACTGTTGGGCAAATGGATGTCCATACGTTAGACCACAAGCTAAAAACCAATGGGCTACAGGTTCTAGACGTAAGATCTGCAGATGAATGGAACGATGGGCATATAGCCATCGCCCATCATATGAATTACACTAGTATGGTGCCACAACTCACCGCACCGGCCCAAATAGGCAATCTTACGATCCCTAAAAGTAGTTCGATTGGCGTGGTCTGCGCGACGGGTCAGCGCTCAAGCACCGCCATTAGTTTGTTATTACGACATGGCTGGGAACAGCTTTATAATGTGACCGGCGGTATGGCAGCTTGGGAGGACGCAGGCTTCGGCATGGTAAATGCCGATGGAATCGCATGTAATATATAACCACCCCGGAATGGAGTAGGATAAGAATGAACCTTTACCCTACTCCATTCCAGAATAGCTAAATGAAAGCAAACATATTAGGATTGTTCTTGATTGGCCTACTCTTTATAACCGGTTGTGCATTGATGTCACCTCCCGAAGAAGGCAATGCGTTGCAACAGATTAATCTTGAGAATGTACCGAAGAATATCGATGTAGAAACAGCCTCTCAGATGTTAGACCATGAAGATGTTGTTTTGATCGATGTACGCGAGCAGTGGGAGTACGAAGGGCAGCATATCAAAGGGGCAACCTTGATCCCAATGAGCGAAATTGAAGAACGCTTGGCAGAAATCCCTACAGACAAAACGGTCATATTAACCTGCCGCAGTGGCCATCGCAGCGGTGAGATCTTTTCCTATTTAGAGGAACGAGGGTACGACAATACGATTAATATGGAAGGTGGCATTCTGGCTTGGGAAGCGGCCGGTTTGGCGGTTGAAGAGTAGGCTTACACTTACTCACGGCGCAATAAAAGCGCCCCAGCAATAAGAGTCACCACGACTTCTAGCAACAACCCGATCCAATGATTGCCGATCTGACCCGCAATGATCATGCTAACCAGACGAACCAACGCCACACCCCCAGTTGTCAGCACAATGATTAACAGACCTGCATAGTTACGCTCTTCTTCACCCGTAGACCAAAACAGAAAAATAGCTAGCCCCAGTTGAAAACCCCCATAAACTGCCCGAATATCGATTACCCCTGTGCCATCAGCAACGGTAACCCCCATCGGCTCTGTTAGCGCCAAGGGAAAGACCATATAAAGAATCGCAAATAGCAAATAAAAACCGGCCGCAATATACAAAAATATTTTTTCCCTACTCATTTTTCCCTTTCCTTCTGGCATGACTTCTGGCATGACTGGCGTGAAAAGCGCCACCTCTTTTATTGTGGTTCTCGCAGTTGAATCGTTACCTCAACGGTGTCTCCATCCCCTTTGCCGGCTCGGATCTTTTTCGGTACAGCTAGCAGCGTCGTCCCAGATTTGGTATCTTTCCACACGCTTGTTTGCCAACGACGGCCGTCTACAGTTGCATTTACCGGTGTTCGCCCCCAACCATAGGTCTTACTTGGGGCATATTCAGCCGGCACCGTCAAAAAAGTCCAGGCCCCTTTCTCTTTACCGGTAGACAAAACGGCTGAAAATCTGTGTATTTCAAACATAATAAGCTCATTTTACCTGCAAACGACCCAAAAGGAATGTAGAATCATTTTTATTGCGTATCAAAGGTTAGAAAGTATTTATGCATATCATTTTTCAAGGATCTAATTAGATGGATCAAAAAACAGATCAAGAACTGATCACATTGGTTAAGCAGCGAGATGCCTTGGCCTTTGAAGTTCTTTACGATCGTTACGCCCGCTCGGTGATGGGGTTGGTGTATAAAATTATTCAAAACGACGAGATTGCGGCCGAAATCGTCCAAGAGACGTTTATTCGAATCTGGGACCGCTGCGACAAGTTTGATTCAAGCAAAGGAAAATTTGCAGGATGGATGTTCGGCATCGCCCGAAACCTAGCTATTGACAAATATCGTCGTTTAAAAATACGGCCGGAAGCCGCCCAGAACCAAGCCGAAGTGTTGCAAATGGAATTAGCCCCATCGGGCAGCTCGGCCGTAGACGAAAAGGTTAACAAGGAGCTATGGCGTGAAAAAGTGCGCACCGTGCTGAATGAACTCAATGAGGATCAAAGAGAAATTATTGAACTCGCTTATTTCCAAGGGTTCACCCACCGAGAAATTGCGCACAACACCGGAATCGCCCTAGGCACAGTCAATTCAAGGGCCAGGCGAGCTTTGCTCAAATTAGGAACAATCATCAAAGCAGATCCACAGATCCAGGGGGCGATTGAAGCATGAAACGTAATCACGATTTAGAAGCAAAACTGCCTCTGTACGCCTTAAATGCGCTCGAAGAGAGCGAGATGAAAGAGTTAGACCGGTATCTTCAAGAGTTTCCTGAAGCGATGGCTGAATATAAAGAACTAAAAGATGCGGCCGACTTGCTGCCGTACACCACCCCCTTACGCAATCCACCACCCGATTTAAAATCCATGGTGATGGATCATGTGCACGCTGATCTTGAAGCGAACCCAGCACCAGAAGGGGCGGCAACGAAAACGAGACAACTGCGGCCGCAGCGCCCCACATCTTCGCCAGAGGCTGCCCCAGCTGGCCCATGGCAACATTTAAACGATTGGTGGCAAAAGATGAAGGCCGGGCCCGCACTGCCGGTCGCGCTGGCTTTTTCGCTCATCGGGATTGGTCTGGTAACAAGCAGACTTTTAACAGAACAAAACCGAGCCGAGCAATTGAGCCATCAGGTTTCTGGGTTAGGCGATAACCTTGAAAAGGCCGAGGAACTAAACGCAGCCCTCGAAAATGAGCTGGACAGCCTAACGGCCGCCAATGAACAGCTGCAATTGGCAAACAAAAATTTGCTAACACAGCTTGAAAGCAGCGAGCAATTAATCGCCTACGCGGCCGATACCGATAGTCAACGGCTGACCTTGCCCGGTACAGACGCCCAGCCTAACGCAAGCGGCGGTTTGTTTATTCGGCCCGATACCGGTGAACTGCTGCTCGTGATCTCTCAGCTAGAACCGCTAACCGAAGATCAAATTTACCAGCTATGGCTGATCGAAGATCAGCCGATGAGTGCCGGTTTGATAAAGATTAGTCCGGACGGGAGCGGCATTTTCGAAATTGATGTCGCTTTAAGTGATTTCGGCTTTAGCGCTGTTGGTGTTTCGGTTGAACCGGCCGGGGGCAGCGACCAGCCAACAGGAGATATCGTGATGTTTGCCGAGTCTCAGGGGTAAAT
>JAHDEB010000095.1:0-14434 GCA_020629055.1 Chloroflexota bacterium | reverse complement strand
GCAGCGACCAGCCAACAGGAGATATCGTGATGTTTGCCGAGTCTCAGGGGTAAATGAACGGTCCCATCTTCACACCTAGAAAGCCCGACGTTTGAAATAAATTAGGCGGTTGGGTACTTGTTAGAAACACGGCTTCGGCCGTGTTTTTGCTATCTACACCCAATTTAGAAACAAAATGAATACGAATCTTCTTTTGGTGCGTAAGTAATCATGAAGCGGCCGATAAACACGGCCACCCCAGCAGCTTACATTCAGCAACCGATACAGATATCAAAGCTGACTCGATCAGCTTTAGCAATGCAAATGCCTTTGGCAAGGTGCTCAAGTTCACCCTGCTTGTTTAAATCTGCCTAATTTTAGTTTTTTGGAGAATGTCGTATGGCCAAAATTATCACCGGAGCGATCTCAAAGTCTGGCACCGATCAAATAAAATCTGATTATGCCCAAACCGCCTCGTTTACTCGCCCCAACAAAGATCAACTATCAGTTGCCATTGTGGCAGATGGCGGGCAAGACAAAAAAATCGGCCAAATGCTAGCCCAAATTGCGGTCAACGGGGTTATGGGGTATTTGCAGCGGAGCACCGAAGAACATATCGCGGATCTTTTAACCAATGCGTTCGCGTTGGCAAATAAACTTGTGGCCAGTTCATTTGCTCAATCAGGTAAAAAAGCGGGCTGCTCCATGGCGGTCGCTGTAATCGTCAACGAGCAAAAACTACACATCGCCAATGTTGGTGGCTGCAAACTATTTTTAGCGCGTGACAACCAAATCAAACAGCTCAGCCTAGATCATGACTATAAAAACCAGGTGGTTCTGCAAGGCAAAATGGATTTTGCAACGGCCGCATGTCACCCAAACGCAGAAAAGATCGTCCGTACAATTGGATCTGAAGATACTGTAGAAGTTGATATCGGTTTTCACAACGGAAATCCGGCCGACGTTCATGCGTATGAATTAGCCCAATCAAGAGGAAGACGCGGACTGCCTTTACGCTTAGGGGATTCGATTGTGGTGGCGTCTGACGGGTTAGGAAGATTAAGTGGGCAAGAGAACCGATCATTGATTCTCGACAGCGAAATGATTCGGGTCTTGAACAGTCAATCGGGTGAACGCAGTGCGCGGGGATTAATTTCATTTCCCCTCGGCCGGGCGGTCAAGGATGATGTGTCGGTTGCCCTGTTGCAGCTGCGTCAACCGGAACCCGAGTTGGCTCAACCGACTTGGTACCAGCGAAAAAGCAGCGGCCGAGCATTATCGGTCGGGGCATTTGCAGCCTTTATCGTCACAATCTGTTTGGTGACTATCTCGATGACTCAGAATGGGCTGAACGCCCCCGTTAGCGCCCAAGATCAGGTAGAAATGGTTGAATTGGCCGATACTGGGCCAACGAATGTCCTGAAACCGGTCGCAACAGCTTTTCCCACTCCACTGCCAACTTTAACCCCTCTACCCACGCTACCTCCTCCCCCTACCCCAACGCCGTTTGACCCAATTAAACCTGTGCAGGCGATCGAACAGAAAGATGAAGCAACCGCCCGTAAAGTGATGATCCGGCCGACGTTGGCCCCGCTCACCCTCGGCTTTTATCGTCAAGGAAACAATGACACCTATCCACGAATTATTGAAGACGAGCTGATTGAGCTGACTGAAAACGGCGAGTTTCAAATTAACCATTTAGAATCTGCTGATGTCCTGTTTTCAAAAATGGAAGGGGACCAAGCAAATGTGCGCAGCGCAGAGGCAAGTCTGTATGCGCTTCATGGGTCTGCAGTGGAATTTAACGAGGTAGATGAGTTTGTTGAACTGCGCCTTTTTGAAGAAGGTGACATTCTGATAGAAACGGGCCAGTACACAGCAGGTGCAAAAATAGAGGTGCGGACAGAGAATGAAGATATCACTTTTTCAGTTCAAGATTCGTGCATGTCTGTGGTTTATTCAGAGCAGGACCACGTTTTAAACGGATTCTGTTTCGCAGGCTCCTGCCAATATCAAATCGGTCGTGGAGAGCCGGTTCCATTTCATGAAGGGAGCCGCATCAGCTTTAATTTGCAGGATTTAAATGATCATCCGGCCGACGCACCGATATCTTCCGCGGTGGCCCAGTCATACCAAAACTTACTGCTTAATTTCTACAACGGCATTGAAGACAGCCAGATTTGCCTGACCCCCTATCTAAATGCGGGGCATTAATCATTTAGGATGCATTCATCCGTATTAGTCACCCGGCCGGTAAGCCCGCTCTAAATTCGCCCGAATCTCATCCTCGTCCATCCACATCGGTTTGAGCTCGCGCCGTGCAAAAATCGGGGATTGATCGTTGTAATGTGGCGATGCTTCGTCCAGCGTTGCAGAGCCAAATTGATGGATGCTCTGTGAGGTCAAATTTCCGTCTGCGTCCCACTGCACAATCATCAAATGGCTATCCCCATTGGCCCCTCGTATCCGGCCGTCATCGTCAAAACCGCCGTACAAGGCGGTCAAAATGTCTGGGCCACCACCCACAGGGATGTCTAAATCCCCTCGACGTATCCGATTCACTTCCCCCCATTCAGGGTCAATCTGACCAAAGTGGGTGTTTAAATGGTCTACGGCCGCCTCAAACCCATCAAAAACCAGCCACAACGGCAGTTCAGAGTCGGTTAGATGGGAAGCTCCGATTTTTGCCCCTTCAAATTCCCCTTTCATATTGTTGATTTTATACAGGGTGACCAGGCCGATCGCCGTATGTCGGTTTTCAGGATTGGTGCGCAAATCCCATCCGGCCAAATGCTCGGCCGCCTGCGCCAACTCGGCCGTTTGCCATGGGGTTTGGGCGATCGTATCTCGAATCCACGCGACGTCTGTAGATGGGTCATACCGGTTGTCAAACTTGTACTCGATAAATTCATCGGCCGTAATCGACTCATCGGCCCCCAACAAAGCCAATGATCGCAACGCCCGGTTGGTTTGCGGGTCGTCGATTCCCATCCATGTTGGAAAGTCAGATTCTTGTGGATTGCCGTCCCCAATGGTGGTGTCCCACGGCCGGCTGTTGCTGTTTTGAATAAAGCCTGACGGTGGGTTTAAAACCTGCGGCATCTGTTCAAACGGCACATATTCGGTCCATAGCGTTTCACTTGTATTACCGGGTAAATACAGGCTCCAATCATAAAGTTCATTTCGCTGTGGAATCAGCCCGTTATACACATAGAAAATGTTTCCCTCTTTGTCTGCATAGCCTGCATTAAACATCGGTAGCGGACCGGCCGCCATCACGTTGTACCACTCCTCAAAATTTTGAGCTTTGTTCAAATTGAAGAACTGTTCCACCAAGCGGATATCACCTAATGTGGCATAACGCAGAGCGTACACCCCATGCGGCTGGCGCAAGGTAGGGCCATAAATCGACCATGCGATTTCACGTTTTACCGTCCAGCGCAAGTTGCCCCACAGCTTGACCGTAATCGGGTGCTGCGCAATCTCTAGCTCCAGCCATTCCCCATCATATCGATATTGGTCAGGGTTTTCAGGGTTGATTTC
Source organism: Chloroflexota bacterium (assembly GCA_020629055.1). Taxonomy (GTDB): domain Bacteria; phylum Chloroflexota; class Anaerolineae; order Promineifilales; family Promineifilaceae; genus WTJY01. The sequence goes on along the minus strand of JAHDEB010000095.1, from coordinate 10,912 downwards.
TAAGACGTAGACATCGACCAAGTCAGGGGAATTGACGGTAAACGACCAGCCTAAATTTCGGTTATGGCCGTTTAAGACAGATGGGGTTCCTGGAAACAATCCCCCGGCCGCATCCCACCCTTCTTCACTGTGCACGTGGGCTTCATACCAAGTAACCGGTCCATTCCACGGTTGATGGCTGTTAACGGCTAAAAACGTTTCTCCGTTGGCGCTGCGGGCGGGGCTAACAGCAATTGCGTTGGAACCATGTGCAGCAACAGGGTCTGGGAAAAGAAAGCTCGTGGCGTCGAATCTGGCCGAAACGTCTTCCGGCCGTGTATCCCCAAACAGGTCGCCCAATGTTCCGTCTAAGCCGAAGAACAGGGGCTGCTTATGCACAAACGCGGCGACGATGTCGATCCCCTTGACTGGAAACAGCCCAGGTAAAGCTTCGTCAGGATGTTCAGAAGCGTATTGATTCAATCCGGCCGCATACCCATCCAGCACATCGCGCATATGGGGTGAAATGTCATCTTCATACTGCGCTTCTACAAAGGTCCAAATACGTAACGCCCCCACCATAAAATCGTTCGGAGCAGCATCAATGCCATAGACGGTTGCCAGTTTGCCTCTGGCCGCCAATGTCGATTGTTGAATGGTCAGGAAATCATCTTCCGCATGGGCGTAGGCTAACCCAAATGCTGTATCAGCGTCAGTTTTGCCAAAAACGTGTGGAACGCCGTAACTGTCTCGCAATATCTCGACATCATATGTGCCTGAAGGGACAGCGATATCGCTTAGGTTCGGTTGAATTGGAAAGTAGACGAATGCCAGAAATAAGACAGCGACAATTGAAAGCGAGATAAGGGTTTTACGTAGCCAAGGTTTCATATAGCAGATTATATGCCTGCTATCGGCCGTTAAGCTAGCTGAACCCAAGTGCTTCCTGCGTAAAACAAATGTCAGCTCAAAAAAGCATGGGAACCAGCTTTCAGTTAAAAAATCAGAGGAGCTATGTTATGGAAATGAGCTGATCGGCGATTAAAACCAAAACCAGATTAAATACGAGATGGACAATGATGCTGCTTTCGACCCCAAAACGCTTGAAAAGCCAGCCTAAGGCCAAGCCAATCGGAAAGATTTGAGCCATCTTAACCCAGTTCGGTTCAAGCACCCCGATATGAGCCATTGTCCATAATGTAGAGCTAAATAGAATCGCAAACCAATATTTCTCGTTCACCCAGTTAAATTGATAAGCAACGATATTTTGAATACCCAACCTAAAGGTTATTTCTTCAATAAATGCAAAGGTAATCGCAATCATAATGCCAGCAAATGAGGGAGCAACAGTGTCATCACCCAATTGGCTGGTCAATAATTCTGATAGGCTCGGTTTTGTCAGCAAAAATAACCCCACTGAATAAAGGATGGCTAAAATTGCAACACCGATTGAAATAGCAATCATCCTATTTGGCAAAAAGGGTTCTCTTTCTGCCATTTGAACGTCTAGCTCTTCAAAAAAGGTGGGTTCCGCCTCAGTATCAATTGCGGCCGTTGCCTCAGCTTCACTATCAAGTAGCGTTGCAGCGGCCCCTAATGGTGCCTCAATGACAAACTCTGAGGGCCCTGCTCCAGAAGCACTTTCTATTAGATTTGGAGCTGCAGAAGTCGGGGGCGTATAAATAAAATGCTCCATAACCCAAGGCAGGCTGTGCAGGTTCAACCGCTTACAGAGAGTTATGCCGATAATTGTAAATGCAGCAATCCTGAAAAATGCGATGGTATCAGTCAAGATAATCAGCCCAAGTGGAGGTGAAAGATTTTGTATGCTTAAACCGATTAACGTAATGAATTCGAGCAATAGCAATATCCCCCCCATCGCGAAGCCGATATTTCTATAAGGCCTTAATGACTCTCTGCTCGAGAACCAGCTTGCAAAAACATATAGTGCAAAAATACCGATAGTAAAAACGGTTATTGTTGAAAAAACTGTGGCTAGGGAATCCATCTGCAGTCTCACTTAATAAGTGTTTAAATAATCTTAGTTAGATTATAACGGTCGGTCTTTCTTTCACCATTACCATTCAGCCAATAACACTGGGCATGTGAATTAACAATCCGAAGACCAATAGCCCCTCAGTTTTAAAGGATCAGATGGCTATATCGCTTTAACGATTCTCCAGCTAATATAACAACCTAGAAAGATTATTCTGCCGAAAAATATCGCGAATTTAAGTGCGATATTTGTTCAGCAATCAGGAAAACGTCTATGCACAATTCTCGCTTCGCTTTTGTATGCGCATCTTTTGTGGGTGCCCTCGCCCTACTTGCCACAATTACAACTATTTTTTCTCCTCATCCCAAACCGTTAAGTGCCCAAGATGATGAGCAATTTGCTGGCTTGGCTTTTGCGGCCGCAGAAGCAGGTAGCGTGCGGGTCATCGTGCAGCTAGATGTGGCAGACCCACCGGCTGGGCTTGTAGACGAAGCGGCCCGTGCAGATTTTCTTTCCGATGCCCTTCAAATGGCGCAAGATGCGGTTGTCAGTGACCTATCAGTCGCAAACCGTGAAGTGACAGCAGAGTTCAAAACGATCCCATATTTAGGCTTAGAAGTTACGGCCGAGGGGCTAAATGAATTGCTGGCATCCCCAACTGTACTGTCAATTTTTGAGGATACGCTATCGACCATTGATGTAGAGAGTAGCGGCGCAGTGATCGGCAGTGATGCGGTAGCTGCGGCCGGGCTAGATGGGGAAGGAACCACCATCGCTATTTTAGATACAGGCGTCGATATCACCCATGCGGCGTTTAATGACCCTGAAGGAAATAGTCGCATCGTATCCGAAGCGTGTTATTCATCAAATTACGCTCCTCACGGTGCGATTTCTGTTTGTGCCGGATCTGTACCTACATCCACCCTTGCAGGGTCTGGCGACGACTGTTTAACCGCCGTGGCCGCTTACCCAGGCGCAATTGATGCCTGTGGCCATGGGACACACGTGGCAGGGATTGCGGCCGGTTATTCCCCAGGAGAGGATGTTTATGGGGTTGCCCCAGCGGCTACGATCATCGCGGTGCAAGTATTTACCCTTTTTGATTCGGCCGAGATTTGCGGACATGAATTCGGATGTGTAGCAAGCTTTACGTCGAACCAGTTACAGGGGCTAGAACGGGTTTATGAACTTAGACACAGCTACGATATCGCCTCTGTCAATATGAGCTTAGGCGGTGGGCAAGAGTCAGGCTATTGCAATGGCAGCGCCTTAGAATCAATCATCACCAATTTAGCTTCGGCCGGTATCGCGACCGTCATCGCTGCAGGCAACGACGACTTTGTCACCGAAGTCGCCAGCCCAGCTTGTATCGAGTCAGCAATCACCGTCGGATCAACCAATGACGACGACACCATCGCATCCTATTCAAACATCGGGCCACAGATTGACCTATTAGCCCCCGGGACAACAATTTATTCAGCCATCCCAGGTGGAGGATTCGAAAATAAAAGCGGAACTTCAATGGCAGCCCCTCAGGTTGCAGGCGCTTGGGCGATTTTGAAAGAGCTGGCACCCAATAGCGGGGTCGAAGCGATTACAAATGCCTTCACACAAACAGCCACACTGATCGATGACCAGAGGAGCGGCGGTGTTTATACTCAAATGCCCCGAATCAATATTTTAGATGCGGCAAATACACTATCACCCAGCCTTACCAATAACCTCACCTTCTCAACCGAGTATTTAATACCCGGTGAAACCTTAACCGTCACCATTGATATAAACAACGATCTCGCTTTTACCGCAAATAATGTTGTCATCACAGCCACGGTCACGAATGGCCTAATCATCGACAATGATTCCCTCAGCGGAGATGCTGCGGTGTCTTCTGCCGGTGATGAAACGATTGTGACATGGACAACAAATGAAAATTTAGATGCGGGGCAATCCACCTCACGCACCTTCACAGCTAGCAGGCCAGCTGGGTCAACTCAAGGCAAACTCGTTACGGTTGAAATCAACTCTTCTGGGGACAATGTGACACGTGAAACGGAAAGTAGCAGCTTTGTGTCGCTTAGCACGATTAACAACTGTGGTTTCTCAGACAATTTTGAAACCGGCAGTTGGGGGCTTGCATGGGCGGCCGAAAGCACTGTCGCCGGCCGAGCTCGCGTTAGCAATTTAATATCCGATTCAGGTGATTATTCGCTAATCTTAGATGATGGAAACTTAACAGATGGCCTATCCTCTGAATCGTATGCCATTCTAAATGTCAACCTCGAAAATGCAGAAAACATCGTTCTAGATTTCGATTGGGCCAATCTTGCGGATGAATATGATGCACTATACGACGGTGTATTCATTCGGGAAAATGCCAGTTCAGCATGGGTAAAGATTTACGATTTCACCGGCTCGGCCGGGAATGGAGTCTACAATGCAGCCTCGCTCGACCTATCAGCCGAGGCAAGCACGGCGGGGATTAATCTAACGTCTAATTTTCAAATCCGTTTTGGGTTTTACGACAATTTCTCAGCAAATCCTGACCAATACGGCATCAGTGACGGCTACTCGATTGACGATGTCAGCCTGAGCTGTTCGTACACTGCAGACCCACTCATTCAATCTCTCGAGGTTGATCAAACAACGGCCCAAGTGAATCAAGCGGTCAACTATACGCTGGCTGTTTCAAATCCGGGGCTCGCGTCCCACTCTGGAATCAGCATCACCGCAACATTGACTGAGGGGATGAATTTTTCAGGCCCGATCAACTTAGAAGATGGGTCCTCCACCACGCAAATTAGCCCTCAATCGGTAATCTTTAATGACGAAAACCTTGCTGGCCTAGAATCCATCACATTCACCTTGCCGATTTCAGTCTCGGCCGGCGTCACGGCCGGGTCTGTTTTGCCCCTGCTGATCACGATTGGCAGCAATCAACAGGCTGAACCGGTCACCATTAGCGAATCGATCACCATAGAAAACAGTCTTCCCATCGCTATTACCGATGCGCTAACAGTAAATGCTACCGGAATCACACAGATTGATGTGCTGAGCAATGATTCAGATTTAAACGGCGATGAGCTATTGATCACATCGGTCGGGAATCCAACTTCGGGAATCGCGTCCAATACCCAATATTCAATAACCTATACCCCGGTCACAGGCTTTAAAGGGGCTGATACTTTTTCTTATATTGTTTCTGATCAACAAGGTGGAACAGACACCGGCATTGTCAATTTGACCGTGCCTAACACCGCCCCTGTTGCGGCCGACGATACGATCACTGCGACATGGGGGCTGACAGTCAGCATTCAGCCGCTCGACAACGATAGTGATAGCAACGGAGACAGTCTGGTCATCGACTCAATTTCAACCCCGTCTATGGGGCTGGCTGAAATATCGGGGGACACAATTATTTACACGGCGAACACAGACTCAACTGGTGAAGCAACGTTCAGCTACGTCGTTTCAGACGGGGACCAAGGCACCGATGAAGCAACGATTACGGTTGTTATTGAAACAGATGAAAACAACCCGGTAGAAGATCCGATTTTAGAACCGATCGCAGTAGAAACAATTGAGTTTGATGCAGCTTATCCTGGGCCTCAATCATTTGGTCTATCGGAGGGTCAGTTATTTATAGAATTTCCGGCCGGCTCAATCCCTGAAGAGAGCAAAGGGGTTCTTTTCCAAAAATATTCGGCCCCCTCATCCGAACTGCCCGGAACGGGTGCAGGAGCCTATTTTCATCTGAATTTAATTGACCTATCTGATCAAATCATCGAAAACCCCGTTTTTGAACCACCGATCCGTCTGACTATTCAATATTTCACAGCGCAGATGGGTGACGTGCCTGAACATGATCTGCAATTTTATTATTTTGACACCACAAGCGGCCGTTGGGTTTCAATACCTGTCATCGAGCGAGATATCATCAACAATACGATCACGATGTCGCTGTCTCACTTTACAGAATTTGCAGTAGCCGATTCGATCAAGATTTACACCCCTTCAGTCAGGCGCTAGGCAGGCTTCCCCATAAGAACGAGTAAAGAGAGGATCCAACCCTTTTAACCCATCGGCTTTTGACCACGAAAATGATGCGGGCAGTGTTCCCCTTTTTCGAGCACAACCAGCATCGCTTGCCATAGTTCTACCTGGATATCGATCTCTTCTTTCCCCATCGTTGCATCAAAACGGGGGCGATCGTGCATCATTCTCGCCAGTTCGCCTTTGGCTTCTTCGAAATACCATCTGTTTCGATTCCGTAAGCTGACATGATCAAAGCCAGCCGCCTGCAATGCCGTTCTGTATCGGGTAGGTGATGCCATCCCAAAATCTAAATCCTCCAGCTTGAGGTAGGCGACCATTTCGGCCGAAGGTGCATCATCATGGCTAATCAGCCAGTCAGACGCAACAAACCAACCACCCGGTTTTAGCAAGCGAAACGATTCATAACACATGCTCTCTTTGTCTGGGATGTGAACGATTGAATCTTTACTAAACACGATGTCGAACGATTTCGCTTCAAACGGCATCGGATATTCAGGGCTGATTTGATGAATTTCAACCTTGTCTGAAACGCCGAGTGCAAGCACCTTTTGACGCGCTTCCCGGCAAACTGGCTCCTCAACATCGATACCAACAACTTTCGCAGCGCCAAAATCTTTGGCTAACCCGGCCGTAATGCCCCCCGAGCCGCAGCCGATATCCAGCACCGTTTTGCCGGTCAAGTCAACCCCCTCCAGCAGTCGGCCAACTTCGGCCGCACCGCCAGGGGACAGATAGCCGTCTCCCCACATCTCTTCTAGAAATCGAATAAAGCCTTCGTCATAGTGAATATCATGATGGTCCATATTTCCTCTCTTTTGGCGAGTATATCTTTAGATCAAAATTTATTAAAGAGTAATCAACCCTTAAGACATTTGTAATCTTTAGCCGATAAAAGCCTCTACAATCATTAAAAGGGATTTGACCATTAAAATCGTTTGTAACGCTACAGACAATTAAATAAGGAGAATCATGTTTCGCAAATTCACTACGCTCGTGGGGATTATGCTTTTGAGCCTATTCTTGGTGCCTATCACCGCCTACTCTGCAACACCTGCATCTGTTCAATCATCGCAAAGCTCTAGCAAAGGGAAAATTGTCATCGCCAATCGGGCTTCAAGCTCAATCTCAATCATCGATGTAGCAACCGATCAGGTCATCGACACGATTACGCTACCCGGTGACAATCCGGCCGAACCGATGTACGTGAGTTACTCAAGAAGGGCTGATCAATTCTTCGTAGGTGACCGCGCCAACAACCAAGTTGTTGCATTTGATGCTGATACGTTTGAGGTTGAAGGCATTATTCCGGCCGGAAATGGAGTGTTCCACATGTGGGCCAACCCCAACAGTAAACAATTATGGGTCAACAATGATATCGATAATACGATTACCGTGATTGATGTCCGCACCCACAATGTCATCGTGACCGTCCCGCTCCCGGCCGACCTTGTCGCCCAAGGAGGCAAGCCCCATGATGTCGTTATAAGCCCGAATAACAAAAATGCGTTTGTATCAATGGTCGGATTTGCTGGGCCAAATGATTATGTGGTCAAATTTAGCGCACGCAATTTTAAAGAATTGGCACGGGCCGAAGTAGGCAAAGACCCTCATCTATCAGCTACCCAGAGAAATAGTCTCCTTTATGTGCCAGCACAAGGTAACAATCATGTTCGTGTCTTAAAACGGAGCGATTTATCGTTTGTCGCTGATATTTCCGCCACGGCCGCTCATGGCGCTGGCATGCGCAGAGACGGGAAGATCTTCTACACCACCAACATTTCAGGGGGTGGCAATGGCGGATTGATAACAGTAGACATTCAGGGGAAAGATAAAAACACAGTGATCGGAACGACTGACACCCCATTTGCAGTGCCTCACAATGTGGTTGTCACCCCTAACGGCCGGAAGGTCTATATCGCCCATTCTGGCGGGACTGCCGACAAGGTTTCTGTCTATACCGCTTCGAAGAAAAACCCTGTCCCCGTCCTAGCTGGAGACGTAACGATTGGACTGAATCCATTTGGTTTGGCATTTGTTCCATAGACTCGGATTCGTCCCATAGATTGGGATACAGCCCACAAGATCAGACAGTCACTTTTAACCCACTACTTTCAAATCTCTCTTTTAGACAAAATCACCCTTGCATTAAGCAGGGGTGATTTTTTTTGCCCACACGGCCGGCCACAATGGCAGATAGCTTTTCAAATGTTCCCAGGTCCCCGGCTCGGCAGATGCATCACCCTCCGGTACATCAACCATTGCGAACACATACATTCCGTTATCACCTAAACCATTAAAGATCGTGCCAAACGTATGGCAAAATTCTTTCGGACCCTCTACTTGCTTGATTGTCCCATCCGGCTGTTCAACATCCCACGGCGACTGATCAGGATCAGTCGATTGCCCCTGCACATACGGTTGTCGAATCGGATACCCTTTCCCAGTCCAATCAGTTTCTTCCATGTTCCACAGCGGATTACCAAACTGAAGATAGTAAAGGCCATTCGGTTTTAAAACCCGATTCACCTCGGCAAACACCGTCCAAGGGTCTGGAATAAAGTTGATCGAATAAGCCTGGTAAACGAGATCAAACGATTCGTCTTCAAACCGAGAGAGATCACGCATATCCCCCTGCTCAACACGCAGGCTATAGCCGTACTTTTCAGCCATCGCCCTATCATGTTTCAACTGGCCTGGGGTCAGATCAATGACTGTTACGTTGCCTCCCATCAAAGAAAAGCAGACTGACTGTTGCCCGCCACCACTGGCGAGACACAGCACGTTCTTTCCGGTCCAATCGGTAAGGTTGTGTCGTTGAATATCGGCCCAGCGGTCCACATAGTCGATCGCCTGCTGCTGGTCATAGTTGGTAAACGGCTTTGAAAATTCAATGCCAGCATCGACTAAAGCTTGCCATCTGTCTTGGTTGTATTTGATTAGATCGTCCATAGTAGCATTCATCCTAGATATTTCGCTGCTTACCTTACCTCAAAAAAAATAGCCTGGCGAAGATTGATCAACCTGAAATAATACGGATCTATTAATTTCTACTTCTATCTCCATATGTCGCAGCATTCAAATTCAAACCAAATCCGCACCGTTTTAGCCCTCTCACTCGGCGCGGCCGTTGCGTTGGGTTTTGCCCGTTTCAACTACGCCCTACTGCTGCCCGCCATGCGCCAAGATTTGGCATGGACCTACACCCAAGCTGGCAGTATGAACACGGCCAATGCGCTCGGCTACATGTTTGGCGCCCTCATGGCGGCCCCCATCGGCAAACGGTTCGGCCTCGGCCGTACGTTTTGGGTTTCAATGATCGCAGTCGGGTTGGCGATGCTGCTGACCGGTCTTGTTTCTAACTTCACCCTGCTGCTTATATTCAGGCTGCTAGCCGGGTTTGCAGGGGCGACCACCTTTATCATCGGAGCAACGTTGGCATCCCAATTGGCCGGTATCGGCCGGGGCGGGCTTATCTTGGGCATCTATTTCAGTGGCATCGGCATCGGGGTCTTTTTAGCCAGTTTAGGCCTACCACAGTTTTTAGAGCAAGACATCACGTTTTGGCGGACCGCTTGGCTCCTGATGGGTGTCTGCTCGCTGGTTTTTGCGATCTTCGGCCGGCAAGCGGCCCTCTCGATTTCACCACCCCAATCCGCGGCTCAAGGTGGCAGCACCACCTATTACTCTCCCAAACTCATCCCGGCCACCATCGCCTACTTTTTATTTGGATTTGGCTACATCACCTACATGACCTTCATTATTTCACTGTTACGCACAGGCGGCGTGGGCAGTAATGGTGTGGCGATTTTCTGGTTTATTTTCGGGTTGGCATCCATGGCAAACTCGTTTATTTGGAGCAAATTACTTGATAACGCCAAAGGGGGGCAGGCGATGGCGGTCGTCATGGCGATCATCGCCCTAGGCGGCGTCTTGCCCGTTTTATCAACCAGCAATTTCAGCATTTTACTCTCAGCCATCTTGTTTGGCGGGGCCGCCTTGACCGTTGTGACGTCCGTAACCAACATCTTTCGGAAATCTCTACCACCTGGCGGCTGGGCCCGCGGCATCGCCATGGTTACGATTATTTTTTCAGTCGGCCAAACGCTGGGGCCGCTTGTCTCTGGCTATTTAGCAGATCTCTCGTCCTCGCTCACCAGTGGGTTCGTCCTGTCGGCATCGATGCTATTTCTAGGCGCGCTCGTTGCCCTTTTGCAGAAAGAAGTGCGCATTGAATAAAGGATGGGAAGTGGTGATATGGGAACTTGCTTAAGCGAGGGTTCTATTTTCCTACACCACCGTGCATTTCGAACCTCCCTATCTACGATCCGCTGTCTTCTATCCTCTAATACACAACCACATAAAACTTCTGCACATCTTCAAGCGTTTCCCATGTCCCTTTCCACCCTTTGGGGGCGAAAAATGCATCTCCTGGGCCGAGTTCAGTCACCGGTCCATCATCTTCGGTTAGGCGTGCCCGGCCGCTCTGAATAACCATCACCTCGTTCACAGACCAACCATCGATACGCCAAGATCCGACTTTACTCCCCCACACCCCAGCGTTCAGCTTATCGGTGTCGGCAAGGTCGGCCGCCGCCATTTGAGGATCCCCGCTTAACGTGATTTTAGGCAATCCGCTCGGTTCCATACTCGCTAACAATTGCGCTACATTTCCAAATTTTGCACTCGTGGACATAAATATCACCCGTTTATATAAAAAATTTTGTGCCCGATTTTACGCCAATCATCGGCCGCATCAAAGGCGATTAGGCCTAACGATAGGGTTTTTCCAAAGTCAGTCACTTATTCGCGCAAGCCTTTGGCATGCGACTATAACATTTTGAATGTCTAGGTTTTGGCGTTAAAGCGCCAAAACCTAGACATTAG
>JAHDEB010000350.1:1634-3576 GCA_020629055.1 Chloroflexota bacterium | reverse complement strand
GCCTCAACCCGTCGAGCACCATCTTGATCGACAATCAGCGCCCCACGCTCACCCAAAGTCAGAATCACGGTTTTGACCCCTCGGTCTAAAAGTACACGCGCAGCCGCTTCCGCCTGCGCATCACTCTCAACCGGCAAACCGGTCAACAATTCTGTTTCACTCTCGTTGGGGCAAATAATATCGCTTAATGCATAAAATTCGGCCGGTAGTTGTTCGAATGCAGGGGCCGGGTTAAAAATCGTCAACACCCCTTCCTCACGGGCGATCGATAACGCTTTCAAACTAAGCTCGATCGGTATTTCTAATTGGCAAACAACCGCGCCAGATTTGGCGATGACCGGCCGGGCAGCTTCTAGCTCCGCCTCTGTCAGCAAATCATTGGCACCGGTCACAATCACAATAGAGTTTTGTCCTTCTGGGTTCACGGAAATAGGAGCGACACCGGAAAAAGCATCATCGGTAAAGTGCACATGGTCTGTGTTAATATTAAACGCCTGAAAATTCTTAAGCGTATCCTCCCCAAATGTGTCTCGCCCCAGTTTAGAAACCACGCTAACATCAGCACCTAGTTTGGCCGCCATTACCGCTTGATTTGCCCCTTTTCCTCCAAATCCGATCTGAAACTTTGACCCATGCAAGGTCTCCCCGATCGCAGGCATACGGGGCACATAGCTAATCAGATCGATATTACACGCGCCTACAACGCATATGGTTGATTTTTTACTTGGACCGTTCATATTTTTTTATGCCTCCTGCTCTTTATAGTAGATGTGTTAAGTAGTTGTGCTAAACTTGCACACTCCCGGTGACAAAAACCATCTTAGCCTTAAAATGCCACAGGCGAAGCCTATGAAAGCCGAGAAGGTCATCTAAAGATGAAATATTTTACATCACAATGCCAGACAAGGTAACTCTAATTTATGTCTAAACGGCTCGCTTTTCTCACCCAGTTTTTCGGCTTTAGCGCCACCCTGATCATCGGATTTTTCCTTGTTCGATTGACGGTTGATACAGTCGTTCGCATGGTCTTTCCGTTCATATCCCCCATCGCCTATGGGCTTGGCTTAACCATCACCAGTTTCGGGGTCCTAATCTCTTTACGCTCGTGGATCGGTCTTATCAATCCGATCATCGGCACCATCGCCGACCGGTATGGCAAGAAACGGGTCATGTCCTTCGGTTTACTCATGCAAGGGATCGGCCTGTTGAGCATGCTGCTAGTGCAGGGTTGGGCGGCCGTGGTCCCTATGCTTTTAATGGGGATCGGGTCGGCCGCTTTTGTCCCTATCGGGCAAGCATACATTAGCGACCAGATTGACTATGAGAAACGCGGCCGCGTACTTATCTTTATCGAAATGTCGTTTGCCACTTCCGGCATCATCGGGCTGCCGATTGTGGGATGGTTAATCGACACCGTTGGCTGGCGTACTCCATTCGGCATTTTAGGGCTGCTCAGCCTGTGCGCCTTGCTGTTTATTTGGCGCCTGCTACCGGCCGATGAACCGCAACCGGCCGATGAGATCAGCGACTCCCCTTTCAAAGATCTATTCAGCGCATTCTCGATACCTGTCGTCAAAGTGGCGATGGCAACCGCCCTGCTTTTATTCTTCGCCTTTACAGGATTTAGCATCATTTGGGCCCTATGGCTGGGAGAACAATTTAATCTGAACACAATCGAAATCGGCCTGGTTGCAACTCAAATCAGTTTGGCAGAATTAGCCTTCGTCGTTTTTTCAATGTTGTTCATCGACCGTCTGGGCAAACGGCGCATGGTTCGATTTGGTTTTATTTGTTCGATCATTTTGTTTCTAGCTTGGCTCTGGCTCCCATCCGGCCGCTGGCTGGCCCAAATCAACCTGCTGCTGTTGGGGGGCGTATTCGAGCTTGCTATCGTCTCCTTCTTCCCTTTGATTTCAGACCTGCTGCCAAAATCCCGTGCCAC
>JAHDEB010000350.1:0-1534 GCA_020629055.1 Chloroflexota bacterium | reverse complement strand
AAAAAACGGCTAAAAAGGAGAAAATAATGGTTAAAAAAGTAATTCTCGACGTGGATACAGGGACAGATGATGCAATCGCCTTGATGATTGCAGCCTTATCACCTGATCTAGAACTGGTAGGGGCAACAACGGTCATCGGAAATGTTCCTTGTGTTGTATGTACTGAAAACACCCTGCGTGTATTTGACCATATCGGCATCCAGGCACCCGTGCACCAAGGGATGGTCGAGCCGATGGTACGGCCGGATTTCGACCGGCCAGAAGTCAGTGTGATTCACGGCCGGTTTTTACCGCTGCCAGAAACAAACCGAAAAGCGACATCGCTTAAAGGGGTAGATTGGCTAATTGACACCTTTATGGCTTCAGACGGCGACATCACACTTGTGCCGGTCGGCCCTTTGACCAACGTGGCGATGGCGCTGCGCAAATGCCCAGAACTCGTGAATAAAATTCCGGAGATGGTCATCATGGGTGGTGCACACCATTATGGAAATCGTTCAGCATCGGCCGAATTTAATATTTGGGTTGACCCTGAAGCGGCAAAAGTCGTCGTCAACTCCGGTGTCCCCATCCGTATGGTTCCATTAGATGCGACCCACCAAGCCCTCACTTCTCTGGATGACTGCGCCAAATTCCGCGAGATCGGCACGCCTGCGGCCGTTGCCGCCGCCTCATTTGCCGAGCAGCGGATCAAAGGGTACAACGCCACCCAGCCGATGAAAATAAAAGATACCACCCCCGTGCATGATGCGTTGGCCGTTTGTGCCGTCATCGACCCAAGCGTCATCAAAACTGAGTTTATTCATGTCGATGTCGAAACAAAAGGGGAGCTTACCGACGGCCGTACCGTCTGTGATTTTGCCAAACGGAGCGGCAAGGAGCCGAACGTCCATTTTGCAATGGGGGTCGATTCGCCGAAATTTAAAGCGATGATGTTTGATATTTTGAGCCGGACAACGTAGGGGGGATGACATCTGCCGATTCAATGAACATGAAACGACAGAATCCGGTGCAGATGTCTCACCCCGCCAGACCAAAACATGCATTTTGGATTCCATCTGTTGATTTCCGGTGCACACATTTCCACCACCATTTGCCGATTCATTTAGAGCTGCCAAGAAATGTGTGCACCCTACGCAGGTAATGCAATGATGAACAAAGGGAACTATTAGGGAAACGGCCTTGTAGCAGTTGGGCTAATTCTTGTACTGGTTAATACATCCGGATCAATATAAGAAACCTCCAGAGAAGCCAAGACCCCTATCTTTATAATAGCCAATAGAATACCAATAATGACACTCACTATTGTGATAAGTAAATCATATTTAGACTTTTTCTTTATGGGTAAATTACTTTTATTGCTCAAAAACACCATCTCCCTGCCGTGAACCGGTCTTCTGGACACCCCGTGGTCAGTCTGCGACCAATCCCTCACCACTCTATCGAACTCAACTTGATTTCCCGCTTAAAAAGACACGCCACGCAATCCTCGGGTGATTTGAAAATCACTATTTTGTGTCTGCAAATGTTTGGG
>JAHDEB010000349.1 GCA_020629055.1 Chloroflexota bacterium | reverse complement strand
ATGACGCATCAGCCAACCTATAAAAATGACTCTTCTTACTCGCTTGATTCGCCCTTTTCTGTTTGTATTTAGTGGATCCCTCATGTTGACAGCCTTTCCGCTTGGGGTCTGGCTTCTGTTTCAATTTCAGACAACTCAGGGGTTGATATTGGCCTTGTTGGGTATTTTAAGCCCGATTTGGGGATTTCTGCTCTATTTTGGCTGGGGATCCTCAACCACAGCGAAAATTCGGATGATGGGTGGGGGTGTTTTGGCCGTTTTAATTGGCACATTAGTCTGGTTAGCACCCGATGGTAAGCCGGATCAATCATCACCCATTCACCATCGCTATTCAAACAGAGGTAGATTCATTCGATTGTCACCGTTCAACATCATCCCTGAAATCGAACAGATGAATGTTGGCACTAAGTTACTCGGTCCGTTAGACCCGTTTATTGATTCTGAAAAGGCGGATCGCTTAACAACAGTCACCTTAGACATTTACAACGAGATGGAAGCGGACGAGCACTTTAAGCAGTTGGGGTCGATTATGGGGGTTCCGATGCGCCAAGTGGCTCAGATCCCTTATGATAACGGCCACTATTTTTATTATGTCCCGAAGAGTATCGAACCCGGCCAACCGGCCCCGGTTTTAATCTATCTACATGGTGCTGGAGGATCGTTTAAGGCGTATCAATGGATATGGCGAGATTTTGCAGAAGCAAACGGGTTTGTCATTATTTCACCGACGTTCGGGTTTGGCACTTGGCCCGAACCGGCCGGCAGTACGGCCGTTTTGCGCGCCCTCAATCATGCCGCTACCGATGGCTCGGTTGAACTAGATCTACAAAATGTGTGGCTAGCTGGCCTCTCGAACGGAGGGTTGGGTACAGTGCATACCGCCATCGCAGAACCGGATCTGTTTCAAGGATTAATCTTAATCTCACCAGCGTTGCCTAGCCGAACCATGGCGCAGCCAGATGCCCCTTTTAATAGCGCATGGCGCGACCGGCCGGTGTTGCTCATTCATGGGGAAAAAGATGCTCGCATGCCAATGACCTACCTCAATCAACACATCGGTTTTATGCAGACAGGGGGCGTGAAATTGGATACAATATTGTATGAAGACGAAGATCATTTCCTGTTTTTTGCGAAAAGAGACATTTTAATGCTTCAAGTTGGACAATGGATTGAACAGCAAAACAATAGGTAATATCGATTCGGCCGGTTATTCAATTGGCTTCACAAAAATAAACCCTTTAAACCCTATTAGAAATCCCATGTTTAAACTCTCCCAAGATCAAATCAAGCACTTTAATGAAAAAGGCTATCTTATTGTTGAAAATGTTTTGTCTGACACAGACATCGCTCAGATTCGAGCCGAATACGAGACGATTTTAGATCGCGAAGCACCTAAATTGGTAGCGCAAGGGAAGCTGAGCCGAACTTACGACGAGCTTCCGTTTGAAGAGCGCTATACTCGCATCCTGTACGAATTAGAGGACATGTATGCCATCTATCAGCATCTTGATATTTCGTTGCCCCTACTGCAAGATATGCCGGCCGACGCGAGTTTAAATGCGGGCCCGGCCGTTTTCAATCACCTGCTGACAAACCCCAACATTCTTGATATCGCTGAATCGATTATCGGCACTGGGGAGCTTTACAGTAATCCGGTGCAGCATACGCGTATCAAACCACCGGCCGCCGCCTTGCCCAACAGCAACATCGACTCGAACGTCGCGAAAACCGGCTGGCACCAAGACGAAGCGGTGCTTACCGCCGATGCGACCGACACCAATATGTTAACCGTTTGGGTGGCGATGACCGATGCAAACGTTAAAAACGGCTGCATGATGTGCGTTGAAGGCAGCCACATTAAAGATGTGACCATGCACTGCCCAGGGAGCCATGCATCAAGCTCGGCCGAAATCTTTATCCCAGATGAGTTTATCGACAACGACAAGGTCGTCCCCCTTGAAGTCGGAAAAGGTGGGCTGGTTTTGTTGCATCAACGCACAGAACATGGGTCATATTCCAACCAATCAGACGCGATTCGCTGGAGTTTTGACCTACGCTATCATCCGGTTGGACAGCACACCGGCCGTGAAGTGTTCCCGGGCTTTGTCGCCCGCAGCCATTCTCAACCAGAGACGGTTTTAACCGATGCGAATGCATGGGCCCAAGAATGGTTTGAGACCCGTGATCGCATTATCGCTGGCGAACATGTGCAATTTAACGAACGCTGGAAACCCTACAGTCGCCATGAACTGTGTGCTTAATTCTGTTGGCTAGAAAAAGGCGAACGACGCTCATTCCGGTACAATACTTGACACGTTCTCAGAATAATTGAGGATCAAATCGAGGAATATCCCCATGCGTAAAAAATCGTTCGCCTTTGTTCTTACCATTTTTATAATCGGTGTCTTAGCGGCATGCACCAACACGCCACCCGCCAACCCAACAGCGACAATTCCTCCTACTTTAGAGCAATCGCCGACCGACATACCAACGGATGGGCCGCCCGAGCCAGCCACAGAAACACCGACAATCCAACCACCAACCACCACTCACACGCCTACCCCAACCCATACCCCCGTCCCAACTGAAACGCCGATCCCTACGATTCCAATCGGCAATGTAGAACTACCAGGGGCTGAAGTCGCGGCCGGTTTTTCGCTGCGAAAAATTATCGAAATCGACAGGCCGATCGGTCTAGCTTTCAAACCCAATGGGGATTTCTATGTCTCTAATCAGGCAGGGCAAATTCGCCAGTATCAACCGATTGCAGGGCAGCCAGGGGGCTTTGAGTTCACGAATCAGGTAACCGGCTTTCAAATTCCGGCCGGGTTTGCTTTCCACCCGACCACGGGCGACTTGTACGTGTCTAGCACAGGGAAAATCACTGTGTTGACCGACAGCGACAATGACGGTTTTGAGGATTCGGCCAAAAGCCTCGTCAACAACATCCCGTTTGGGCTCCATCAAAATAATGTGCCCGCCTTTGGCCCAGACGGCATGCTCTATGTCGGGGTCGGTTCAACCTGCGATGTCTGCGATGAAGCGGATTTGCGCAGTGCCACCATCATGCGCTTTGACCCAGAGACCGGCGCTGGTGATATTTATGCCAGTGGGCTACGCAACCCGTTTGGCATCACGTTTCACCCAGAAAGCGGCGAATTATTCGCCACCGACAACGGCCGTGATGACTTGGGTGACCATGATCCGGCCGAAGAATTAAACCATATCATAGAAGGGGCCGATTACGGCTGGCCCAACTGTTGGGGGGAATTAGAAGGGGCGTGTGCAGGCACCACGCAGGGGATCGCCCTATTCACAGCCCACGCCTCTGTCAATAACATTTTGTTTTATGAAGGCAGCGCATTCCCGGCCGAATATCACCATAACCTTCTGGCCCTAAACTTCGGATCGTTCTTGGTCCAGCTAGACACCGGTATTCGACGGGTTCAGCTAACCGAAAGCGGTGACAGCTATGCATCCGAAACAGAATGGCTGCTTAAAATGCCACAAGGCAGCTTTCCTTTAGGGATGGCGCAAGGGCCAGATGGTGCGATCTATTTTGGCGATTACATCTCAGGCGGCATTTGGCGACTAAGCTATGG
>JAHDEB010000094.1:7028-22125 GCA_020629055.1 Chloroflexota bacterium | reverse complement strand
TAATTTTAGACGCGGTCGTCTTCATCTCGTCCACGGAACACCAAGCGGATGTGGGTACCAGGGAACTGGAAAATCTCACGCAGCTGATTTTCTAAATACCGCTCGTAGCTAAAATGCAGCCAGTCCGGTTTGTTGACGAAAAATACAAACGTCGGTGGAGCAACCCCAGCCTGCGTCATGTAGAAGAATTTCATCCGCTTGCCACCCTTGCCCGGCGGTGGATGCTGAGCAAGTGAGTTTTGCAGGTAGCGGTTTAGCTCTCCGGTCGGGATTCGGCGGTAGCGGGCCTCATTGACATCGTTGACCAACGGCAGTACGTTGCCAACCCGCTGCCCATTTTCGGCCGATATAAACAGGATCGGCACATAGGGCAAAAAGTTAAGCTCGAAGCGCAATTTGTCAGTGTATTCAGCCATAGTAAAGCTGTCTTTTTCAACCGCGTCCCACTTATTGACCAAAACGATTAAACCGGCATCTTCGTCTTTCATCATACCCGCGATATGCTGATCTTGGGCCGTAATCCCTTCGGTTGCATCGATAAGCAAAAGGGCGACGTCAGCCCGTCTCAACGCGCTCATCGCCCGAATGACACTATATTTTTCAATTCCGGGGTCGATCTTGCCCCGACGCCGAATTCCGGCCGTGTCAATGAGGGTAAATTCTTGACCGTGCCATTTTACTTTGGTGTCGATCGCATCTCTCGTTGTCCCCGCAATTGGGCTAACAATGGTGCGCTCTTTGCCAATTAGCTTGTTGTATAAGGTTGATTTACCCGCATTTGGCCGACCTAGCAAGGCGATTTTGATCGAATCATCTTCTTCCGCATCTTCAAGCTGTGGCAATTCATCAACGATTACGTCTAGCAAGTCACCGGTGCCGCGGCCATGTTCGGCCGATACCGGGTAGACTTCCCCGATGCCAAGTTCGTAGAACTCGTACATGAGGTTACGCATCGTATGCAGATCGTCTAACTTGTTGGCGGCAACAATCATCGGTTTCTTGGAGGTACGCAAAATATTGGCGACCTCGCGGTCTGCTGATGTCATACCGGACCGGCCGTCAACGACTTGCACAATCACGTCTGCGTCTTGAATCGCGACTTTGGCTTGGTTTCTGATCGAATCTAAAAAGTTTTCAGAATCTTCAGAAAGGGGTTCAGTATGCCAACCCTCCACAACTTCTATACCACCGGTATCAACGACGGTAAATAAAACGCCACCCCACTCTGTATCTGCGTACAGGCGATCACGCGTTGTACCCGCAATGTCTGACACAACGGCCAAACGGCGGCCGACGAGCCGGTTAAATAAGGTGGATTTTCCAACATTTGGTCGGCCTACAAGCGCGACCACTCCTTTTTGAGGCATGAGGTTTCTTTAAATGCAGAATGAAAGTTTAATCTTCGGGTTCTGGATAGCTATCTAAGGGTTCATCATCGGCCGGTTCTTCGGCCGACAGTGGCTCAGACTCATCTGTCAAATTACCGATAGCACCTTCAAGATTGTCTTTGAGCTCTTCTCGCAGATCTTCAATGGAAATAATCTCGACCGTTATAAATTCAGGTTGTACGCTACGGAATTCGACATCTGCCGCAGTAACCGTAACGACCGGTACGATGCTATGGGTGCCCGGTCCTTGATCTAGCAAATCTAAAGTTACGCTAACATCATCCGGGGTGACAGAGTTTAGCACAGGCAATGGGCCGAATAGAAAGACCGTTACCTCTTCTGTTTGAAGCGTTACGGTCAATCCTTCACCTAAAGCCCGCACCTCAACTTGCTTGCGAACCACGTCAGATGTCAAAATCGGTTCGATCTCTATGCTCATCACAACAGGCTGAACTTCATCTAGCTGAACACCCGCTGGCAGGCTAAGCGCAACGCGCTGCTCGAACGATTCAGTGGCACCGGAAATATCGATTTTCTCAGTCTCTATCGATTGGGTCTGTTCTAACAAAGAGGGAGAGCCGGAGATCAAAGCCGTTTGTGGTTCTACATCGATCGCTAACAAGCGATATCCATTCGGGGGCGTTCCTGTCCAATCGGCAATGACGGGGACGACTTTTACCCCTTCTGTTTGTCTGACTTCAACCGAAACGGCAACCTCATTGGTGCTTGTTTCTAAATCACCCAGCGCAACCGCCTCTTGATTGGGGCCCAGCCAAGTTAACGTCCGTACTCCGTTAAAATCATCTCGGGCCGATTCTAAAAAGATGGTGGCACGGGCTGAAGCTAAACGATTGACCTCATCTTGGGGACCTGTGACGAGAATCGTTTGGGGGTCGATTACAATTTCACCCTGTTCATATCCACGGGCAACTTCACCCCGCACAGAAACGTTAACAGGGATATCAACCGAAATAATCGGAATGGCGTTTACCATGACCGTTTCAGGTTCTTGCGCCAAAATTTCAATGTTTAAACCGGTGTCTTTCGGAACAATTTGAATGACGGCTTCAGATTCACCCAGCGGCAGATTGCTTTGGTCGATAAAGGCGTCAAAGTCACTGCCCAGCAACGGATTTGCAACTGAGGTCGGCCCTTGAAACGTTAGCCGAACCGATTCTTGGCTTAAGTTTACATCGCCCTCGGTGGGTAAGAACCCATGTTTTGCGACCGGCAGTTCGAGTGTGCGGGTAATAATCGGGTCATTGGCTCGATCGGCCGCGCTCCACACGATCAATGCCAAAACGAAAGATAGCGCAAGGGTGGCGATATTTGAGAGGAGTGCGGCCGCAAAGCGACGTAGGTATTCAATCGATCCCATCAGCTTTTTAGTAATGCCTCCAACAATTGTTTCAACTGTTCAGACATTTCACGCCCTTGGGGGTCATGCCGATTTTCTTTCATCAGTTTGCCGTTATGGGTGATTGCAAAACGGCCGGTTTCTTCTGAGATAACCAGAGATACCGCATCGCTGACTTCGCTCATACCCAATGCGGCCCGATGACGTAGACCGATCTGACGGTCAGATACATTGACGGCCGAAAGAGGCAATACGCAGGCGGCGGCCGTTAAGCGGCCGTTGCGAATAATAATCGCTCCGTCATGTAACTCTGTATTTTTATTAAAGATGGTTAGCAATAAGTCTGGTGAGGGTTCTGCGTCTAAAGGAACGCCGGTGTCAACATACTCCTGCAAACCGGTGTCTTGCTCAAAAACGATCAATGCACCATGGCGTCTGTCTGACAGCCTGCGTGATGCGATTAAAACCGCTTCGAGGGCTAAATTGGGCTGTTTGCGTTGGAAGAAACGTAGGTAACGGCTTGCCCCCCCCAGTTGCTCTAAAGCACGCTGCAGCTCTGGTTGAAAAATGACCGGAATGGCAAAAAACAAAACAGGGAGGACCAGTTGAATCAACCAGCTTAGGGCTGGCAACTGTAGCGAAATGGATGAGAAGGCAACGTACAAAACGGCCGCAACAATTAAGAACCCACGTAGCATTTGCACTGCGCGGGTTCCTTGAATCAATTTCAGACTGATGAAGATGACAATTGTGACTAAAAATATGTCTAGCAATGTTTGCCATTCGGTCAGCCGAATTAATTGTGCGGTGAAGAAGTCGAACGAAAAATCCATTTCTGGGCTAGCTTTTTGGGTTGTCCCCCGCCAAGCTCTCGGGTAAAGGTCTAGAACCTACAAAGGTACGAACACGATCGGTTTCGCAATCGGAGTACGGTTTCTTGGATTGTAAATTTATGGTGATCGTTCAGGCAAGGAACAACCTGAAAAATTAATCGGCCATTGGGTTACTTCTCAGATTGGCGGCCGGGCTACTTAGGACTGAAGTTTAATTAACTGCCCCATCTGCAAATTGATTTACTTTGATTTAACCTTCAATTGAGCAGGAACAGTGGTTTGGTTGAGACAGTTAATAAAATCACGTTCCTTTGCTACTGTTTGATAATTGATTCTCAGACAGGATTTACAAGATGAGCAGGATCAATTAACGGGAAAACATTATCCTGAAAATCCTATTTATCCTGTCTAAAAACTATTTTTCTGATTTATTAAACAGTTCCTTACGCAACGTTTGCCCGGTAACGCAATTTGTTTAAAGCGAGTTTATTTGGGTTAGCAACTGCCGATAGCCATCAGGATCGGGTGGATCAAGCGAAAGAATCTTTTGAATAACCTTGGCGGCCGATTTATGCTTGCCTTGGTCTAGCAAAGATTCTCCTAAACGATCTAAAAGAGCGATCGCTTTTGGTTTTTGATTTGTACGCACGTACAGACGAGAAAGACGATCAACTAAGCCAGGCTCGTTGGGCCGATCGGCAACCAAATCTTCAAGCATTTGCAAAACTTCGCGCCCTTTTTTAGCTTGAATCAACTTTACGAGCAGTTGATCAAGCTGTTTCAGCCCTTTGCTAACCTCATTCAGATTTAAGAGGGATTTCACGATATTTTTTGCAGCTTGGCTGTTTTCAGGCTGCATTCGACTTAATTCAAGCCAAACGGGTAAAGCCCGTTTCCAGTCTAAACGCTGCATTTCTAAATCGCCCAAGTGGCTAAGAAGGTTTGTTTTTAGCTCTGGTTCGACTTGTGTTTGCTGAGAGATTTTCAACCCTTCGATATAGTAACGGCGGGCATCTTCTAATCTGGCCATGCGATAACACGCATCACCCATACCTACATATTGTGTCGCAATCTCAGCTTGGCGATTCTCTCTACCAAGCAATTCGATTAACGATTGGCGCAGATCAAGGTCTTGGGGCAGCACACGGGTCGCTTTGGTAAAGGCACCAATCGCCCCTTCTGTGTCACCGCGCACCTGAAACGTATGGCCAATCACCTTCAATTTCTCGGCCGCCTGCGGAAGTTTCTTTTGCAGTGTCAAGAGCTCTGCCATTTGAATATGGGCGGGCAAATAACTGGCACTGACTTCAATCGCACGGTAAACCTCTTCAATGGCAGAATCATACAAACCACGTTCAGCATATTCTTGTGACAATTGGAGCGATTCTAAAATACGGGACGAACCAGCATTTAAAATGTCACCCAGAATCATCGTACCCGCTTCGGCCGACAGACTGTCTAGGCGCTTGCGGGCGTTTTTGACCCCGTTTTCCCAGTCGTCTGCCTGTAGGAATCGGCCAAATGAGAGAGCAAAAGATGTGGCTTGGTCGACAGCCGCTTCCCCAGAAAGCCGTTCAAGCAATTCAGCATATTGTGCTTTTAAACGATCATGTTTATCTGCGCCTACAGTTGGTAGGTCCAGCAAAATGAGTGCTTCGACATAATGCTCCATCGCTTTGCCGATGTGCCCTAATCCGCGTAGACATTCCCCCAGCCCATACAGCCGGACAAAATCATATTCGCTAATATCTGAAAGCTCGTTTAGTAACGGGATCGCTTCGCCAAAGTGATTTTGGGTTTGATAAAGCTGAGACAGGGTATACAAGACGGCCGGGGTACGCAGCCCTTTTGTGATGACCTCAAGAAAACTTTCAATCGCAGCATCTGTGTCACCTTGAGTTTGGTCTGTTAATCCCTGAGATACAAGCGCCATTAAATTAACATCACCATCGCTACCAACTACGTCTGAAGAAAAAATATCTTCCGCCATTTGTTCCCTGGCGGCACGCAGGCGTTGGGCAACCGGTGCGACGACGGGTATCTCGATCTGGGCAGATCGGTAATTGCTGCCTAATCGGCTGCCAACGGCCGGCTGGTCGCTGTGGATGCGGCTGTTTTGCGGAAACGCCCGATCTCCGGTTTTCAATAGTTCAGCTGCGGTTAGCGCTTCGGTGTTGCGCGGGTCGATTTTTAAGGCACGTTCGCAAGCGCGTAGCGCCCGGTTTAACTGACCTTGGTTTTCATAAATGCGCGCCACTTCTAAAAATTCGTTCACAGCGAGCCACGGCCGTTCTTGATTCTCATAGACTTTGGCGAGTCGCTCGTGTGCTTTTAAATGATCAGAGTTAAAACGGGTGGCCAAAACCCAGTTGTCGATCGCATCGGTTAATCGTTTTTGCGACAGGTGCTTTTCACCGATTTTCATGAAGGTTTCGGCCGCTTTGGTCAGATCCCCCATTTTTTGCTGCAGGTCCGCCACTTGGCGCAAATAGATCGTATTTTGATCGGTCAGCTCGGCCGCCTTTTCAAAATGGTTCAAGGCGCCGTTAATATCCCCCAGCTCTCGCTTGGCTGTTGCAATTCCATCGTGGATCGTAGGATTATCGGGATTCCCTTGCAGGGCGATCTCAAATTCTTTGAGCGCCAAATCCCATTTCTGCTCCCAGATTAACGAATGTCCCCGTGTTTCTGCTAAACTCGATTGCTCAGACATGGTGTGCCTTGTCCTAAGGGTAAGGGCTGACGATTGTTTCAATGAACCGTCGGCTAGCTAGGAGCGAGGATGCTAATTGTTTTAGCAATCGCTTCATTCTCGCCCAAGGGTTAATAAGTAGATGATTGTTTAAATCGCTGCCAAGTTAAATGTGCTTCATCAAACACTCGAGGTAGCAATAGAAACGTTTTCCTGCCGATCATATAATAAATGGACCGATCAGCCTATAACCTGTTAGTCATTTATAAGTCTAAATTCAATTGTCGCTCATTAAACGGGCTAAAATCGCTTTTTGTGCATGCATTCTGTTTTCAGCTTGCTGAAAAATAACCGCTCGGTTTCCGTCGGCTACGGCCGCAGATATTTCTTCACCGCGGTGGGCGGGTAAACAGTGCATCGCAATCGTTTCAGATTTTGCTTTGTCTAATAGCGTATCATTAATTTGATAAGGAGGAAAAACTTGAAGCCGCTTTTCACGCTCTTCCTCTTGTCCCATGCTGGTCCACACATCTGTATAGACGACATCCGCTTCTGCGACCGCTCGGTCGGGATCAAGCATGGTTTGAATAGTAGCTGAGCCAAATTTTAGCCGATCTGCCGCATCAAAATCATCTTCGGTTAATTGGTATCCGGCCGGTGATGCGATCGTAAAGTTCATGCCGGTATGCATCGCCCCAAACATCAACGATCGGGCGACATTGTTGCCATCACCTACATAAGTTAGGTTGATACCTTCTAATCGGCCGAAATTTTCATGAATCGTTAGCAAGTCTGCCATCGTTTGAACCGGATGATTGAAATCAGACAGGCCGTTGATGACCGGTATGGAGCCATACTCAGCAAGTTCAAGCACGGTATCATGAGCGATGACCCGAGCCATAATCCCATCGGCATACCCTGAAAGCACGCGAGCCACATCGGCCGGGCTCTCACGTTCGCCCATTTTGACTTCGGCCGGTGAAAGGCTAAGGGCATAGCCGCCTAGCTGCACCATGCCAACTTCGAACGAGGTCCGAGTTCGGAGAGATGGCTTTTGGAAGACCATTGCCAACGTCTTTCCTTTTAATATCGGCCGGTTTCCTCCGCTACGCAGTTCCGCTTTTAATTTGACGGCTAGGCTCACTAAATCCTGAACTTCTTCAGATTTCAAATCGGTTAAATCTATAAAATGTTTCATCTCATCCTAGTTTCCCACTTAAAATGCTAATCACCGTATTTGGGGGGCTTTTATCAATGATTAACTGTCATGTCATTGCGAGGTATCGTCACTCTATTTTGGGAAGAATCAGGAAGTATACCAAGCCCGATATCATCCTTCACAACATCGTACAATAAGGACTTCCATACTACCCCTTCACGTCTGGGGTGTTGTATGCAAAAAAATATTATGGTAACATAAATTCACGTATTCTTCGGGGACGTTTTTAACATTGTTGACGAGGGACACATAATCTGGAAAAACAGGTTACAAAAAACCCACAGGTAGGACATTTTTATGGACATGAGCATGATAAGAGCGGTTATCAAAAACCTAAACCTAATGCCTTTGATAACGTTTATCATCGGTTTTTTTATAGGTTTGGTCATTTTTGGCTGGGGTTTAACACCGGTCAACTATGTAGATGGAACTCCGCAAGATCTTCGATCGGTTGATTATCAGCAATATTACCTGCGCGGATTAGCAGGCCAATATGCTCAAAATGAAATTGATGCGGCTCAGGCTCGCTCTGCAATCGACGCGCAAAACTGGCCAGATGCTGGTATTGCAATCTGTGATGCGGTTAATCGTTCAGCCTCTGGGTCTTTAGATAGCAATGGCAACATGATTGTTTTACCGAACCCGAGAGCGAACAACCAACTGTCTAAATTGGTTGAAGTTTTGGGGCAAGGGAATTGCGAACAG
The DNA here is from genome assembly GCA_020629055.1 of Chloroflexota bacterium. Taxonomy (GTDB): domain Bacteria; phylum Chloroflexota; class Anaerolineae; order Promineifilales; family Promineifilaceae; genus WTJY01. The sequence continues at coordinate 13,931 of JAHDEB010000094.1, read as the reverse complement.
ATTCAAGCAAATGCAGGTGCTGGCATAGCCGCTGGTGGCGAAGCCGTCATCCCGGCCGATGGCGAAAGCAGCGGCCGAGGCTTAGCCGGATGGTTGACCTCACTCGGTTGGCTTCTGGTTCTTCTACTACTAGTCGGTGCTTTCTGGTGGTTCTGGAACAACAATTCTAATGGCTTTGGTTACGACGATGACGAGAGTTTGTTCCCGGTTGAAGCCCCTGGTAGAAAGCAAAAAGCTGCGGCGGTTGCGGGAGCAGGCGCAAGTTCAGCACCTGAAATGGATTATTACGAATCCGTAGAAGGGAGCGCCAGCGCATCGACCGTTAGCAATGATGACAGCGAAGGTGGAATCATACCGATTTCAACGTACCGGACATCATACAGCTATGGCCAAGATTCTTATGACGATTCATTTAGCATTGAAAATGGGAATGGTGAATTTTTAGGTGAATGTGGTGTCGGCATTTCTGAGACTGTCGGAAGCGGCGGTAGCCGAGCTGTGACCGCACTTGAAGTTTGGCTGTTCGACAAAAATGATATTCGCACGATCACCAAAGTGGCCATGAGCGAAAATACTTGGATGGATGAGGCTTTAAAAGCGAAGCTTGAACCGAAAGGTGAAGCGGTATTGGCTGGGGAAGAAGAGGTTATTGTTTTAGAGACAGCCTCACTCATCATCAATGCCCGTATTACAGAGCTTGACTACGGTTCGAACCCAGAGCTGCCAGAAAATAGCTATTTTGAAAGACTTTCGATTGAAATGTCTGCATGGGCTAAGAATGACGGTGGTGGTAACGATGACGATGGTTTTGATTTCGGGTAGCTTTTAGAGGCTAAAGATTAAACATCTGCCCTAAGCGACAAAATAACCTAAAAGCCCGTTTGATTGATTCAGACGGGCTTTTTTGTTGCCTGTTTTCGTGGGGCGCATTCTATTGCTCGAAGTAAATGTATAGCCTAAAAAGTTGGGGGCTGAGCTGAGAGATTTCAGGCTGGGTTTATTTGATCGAGGCGGTCGAAAGCCCCAAAAGCCAGCCTTCTGTTTGGGTGATTGTGTCGCTGGGCGGCCGACCTTGATCTAGCTGTTGTGACAGAACAAGAAGCATGCCAAGCAGGCCGATAAAGGCATCAAAACGATCTTCCCCATCTGCCGCATCCCCAAACCCGTTTTTAATTTCAGCTTGTAAAGCCTCATCTAGCTGCAAGGAGAGCCGGTCGGCTAAAGCGAAAATCGGGGCGGCGTTGTGCTTCCTAGCTAATTGAGAACGTTTGCCCGTCTTCTTCCTGTCAATGGTCGGAAATTCGATGCCGATATGGTGGCCCATTTCGGCCGGATAAACCTCTGCCAGCAGGAGCTGGTTTTGGCTGATCAGGTCAAACAGATCGCCATCAAACGGCCAAAGGGCTAGATTTACGGTTGGGTTTGCCAAGAGGGGCAATAGCAGCTCGCGCCAAGCTGACAGGGCCGCTTTGCCCACCTGCTGTGCACCCATCGTCCAAAATAGAGGGGCCGCAGCACGCCGATAGTCGGTTGCTTGGTCACACAGACGCCTTAGTTGGTCTGCATCGTGCAGATTTAAGCCATCGACTAAAAACTGCCGTTTTGTGCCGCCCGCTTTAAGCGGGTAAAAGGGGCGTGTGGGGGAAATATCGGCCGCTGTTTCGGCAACATCAAAGAAGGATTGCCAACGGCTGTCCCCGCGCCCAAGTTGGGATAATAGCTGCCTGAAGCTTTGAACGTTCACTTGCTTGGCCCAAGCTTGCGGCATACCCAGCGGCAGATCTAATCCGATAAAAAGCGATTTGCCTGGCCGATATAAAAGGAGATCGAGCGGGTCTGCGGGAACGAGATCGGTTTGATGGAGGGTCCAGCGGCCATTTAACCTTTCAGCTGCTGCATAGATCCGTTTATTCGCGCGCAGGCTCCAATCGCAATGCACAACCACATCTGGCAAGATCAAGCCAAGCCCCCTAAGCGCTGGCTGAGTTTATCGGCCGCGGCCGCCCATGAAAAATGTTGCTCGTGGCGCACACGCCCATTCTGGCCTAGCTGTTGAGCCATTTCCTGGTCGGTCAACAGGTTGACCAGGGCGCTACTTATTCCTTCAACATCACCTGATATAAGCAGCCGCCCGTTTTCTTGATCAACAATGTAGTTGGTGACTTCACCTACCGATTCCGCCACGACCGGTATGCCCAAGGCGACCATGTCGGCCAATTTGACTGGGCATTTTGTGGCATTGAGGAGTGTGTTATCCATCAAGTACAGCCCGACATCCCCAGCTGAAAGCGTTAGGGGCAGGTCGGCTTCTTCTACCCAGCCGACATCGATCATGCTGTTTAGTAAATCGGCCGATTCTAACTTTTGGCGCAAGTCGGCCGACTGTTCTGCAAAAAGGCCGGCCCCCACGGTTAAAATCGCTAGATCTGGCAGCTGTCGTTTGACCTTGCTCAAAATCGCTACCAACCGGCCGGTATCAAATTCAAACAGACGGCTGTATAAAAGCAGGGTTGGTCGATTGGTCGTGCCATGCAGCTGTTTCTGTTCAGCTATTTGTGTTGGTGGGATCGGGATGCTTGCAATTCCAGGTCCGTTGGGTAAGTAAACGATTTTCTGGGTCGGTGCGCCTAACGCTGTCGCTAGTTTGCCCAGTTCGCGACTGGCAACCGTCAGCAGGTCACAGTGGCGCATGCCCCATTTCTCTTGCCAAGCGAAAAAGTATTTTTGTATGGTGGAATAATCGGCGATGTCGTTCCAGCCCCCCCAGCCTTCCCAATCATCTGTGTCGGTGACTAAAAGCGTGTTTTTGTGCAGCCAGCGTGTCGTCCACAGCCATAACATGGCTAAACCGCTGTAGGCTTTGGGTTTGAACCCCATGATCACGTCTGGGGTAAACGAACGGGCCGCCCGTACCATACGGCCGACGATAGGGATGATGCCACCTGACAGCGAAACATAGACGAGCTCTACCCCATCTTCTTGCCACTGTTTGTCCGCTTCTTCAGGCGTTTGCCACGGGGGCATGACGATTTTGACACGATGGCCCGACCGGGTCAGTGCGCGAGCCAAGCTAAAGGCACGAGAGCGCATTGTTTTATTGGGGTGAAACCCAAACGGACCCAACATTACAATACGCATTGGGCTGTCATCCTTCTATTCTTCAGGGGTGGCTTCCGGCCGCTCTGGCGGTTCTTCCGTTGGTTCTTCTGCCGGCTCTTCTGGCACCGGAGTCGCTTCTTCGGGCTCAGGTGGCGGTGGGGCCGGGGTGTCAGTCGGTGGCAGCGGCGGAAGGGTTGTCGTTGGCGTTACCGTCGGGGTGCTGGTTGATGTCGGGGTCGCGGTGGGCGTATTGGTTGGGGTCGGCGTCGGTGTTGGGGTTGGTTGGGCCACGCTTAAGGCGACTTGCGATTCTAAAATCACATTGTCTACTTCAGGTGTAAACGGATTGTCTGGGCCGATAAGGGTAAGCCGCAGTGTGAATGGACCAGGTGGAATGGTTGATGTGTCTAACCGCATCAAAACATTGCCCACACTTTGGTTGTTTTCGCGCACTTCTGTGAGGGTTGACCATGCCCCTGGGCTATGGCTTAGGCCGTAATCGATGCGATAACCGACCACGCCGGGGCCACTGACATCGCCTAGGATATCAACCACACCTTGTAGCTCTTGTCCGGCTACCGGTGAAATAATGCGGTAAACGGGGCGAGGGGTGGTTGCATCGCATGTTAGCGATGGGGGGAGGGCTAAGTTGCCACCAGAAGGGAGAACTAAATTTTGCCCAATGGCCCAATTCCGGCCGTCAACGGTGTCTTGTAACCAGGTGAGAACCGCCTGCTCTTCGCGAGGGCGTACTTCCGGTTGCCCGTTGATTTGGACATTGATAAAGCTCGCTTCAAATACGCTCTCACCACATGCGGGGCTGGCCCGCAGGCCGGTCCACAGGTCGATGGGGACTTTTAACAGAAAGTCGTTTTCGGCCGGGGATGGTGGATTGGTGTTGTTGAACAGCTCGCGTCGACGTTCTGGACAATCTTCATTGGGTACTGTGCCGGAGCGTGCGCATACTTCAAGCTCGACGATGCCTTCAGGCCGGGCGAACCCTTGCGGCCGCTGGGTTGCCAGCACTTGGGTCATAAATGCGTTCCAGATCGGGGATGCCATGCCATAGCCTGACCCACCTTCGGCAACGGGTCGATTGTCGGTGTTACCGACCCAGACACCGGCCGCTAAGTTTGGTGTATAACCTATGGTCCAGCCATCCCGCACATTAAAGCGGTCGCTGCCAGATGTACCGGTTTTGGCGGCAACCTCATGCCCAGCGATGACCAAGTTGTTGGTTAGACCAAACGAAGGTTGGCGGGCATTGTTATCTGACAAAATATTTGTGACGAGATGGACGTTTTGCGGAGAGATAACCCCGATCGGTTCGGTCTGTTCCCGCTGGAACAAGATTTCGCCAGCGCTATTTTCGATGCGCTGAATGGTATAGGGTTGAATCTGGAACCCTTGGTTCGCCAATGTTGAATAGGCGGTCACCATTTCAAGCGGGGTGATTTCACCACCACCTAGGGCCAACGCCAAGCCATAGTTAGACGGCCGACCAGATTCTAAACAGCCCGCATTGTCTAAGCTAAGGAGTTGGAACCGATTGCGTGCAAAATCAATAAACGGACAGACGCCAACAAATTCCAAAGCCTTAACCGCGGTCAAGTTGTAGGAGTTGCCTAACGCTTGTCGCAGTAAAAGTGGGCCGTGGAAACGGTCGTCATAATTTTTAGGCGCATATGGCGGGTTTGGTGCATCTGGGAATTCGGTTGGAACATCCCAAATCAGGGTAGCTGGGTTCCAACCCTCTTGCATGGCGGCTAAGTAGACGAGGGGTTTGATGGTAGAGCCAGGTTGACGGGGGCTAACGGCCATATTGACTTGGCCGCTAATCGACTCATCATTGAAGTCAGCGCTGCCAACCATCGCCAAAACTTCTCCGTTTTGCGGGTTAATGGCGATAAGCGACGCATTGTTCGCTCCGAAGGCGTTGATGTTGCCCCTGTTGTCTGCTACAACCTGTTCAGCGATTTGCTGTATGGCTGGGTCGATGGTGGTGTACACGCGCAATCCGCCACGATAAATCGTTTGGGCATCGTTCGCTTCTTCCAGCTGTTGCAGCACGTAGAAAACGGCGTGAGGGTGGTTGATTGTGACCACTGGTGGGGTCATTCGATAAACTTCAACCGCCATCGTATCGATTGCCGCTTGGGCCTCTTCGCGGGTTACATATTTCTCGTTTACCATCAGCGTCAGCACTTCAGACATACGGCCGACCGCTTTGTCCGGTGCTGTGTATGGGTCCCATAGTGCTGGGGCCTGAGGCAAACCGGCTAATACAGCTGCTTCGGCCAAGGTTAGATCGGCCGCTGGTTTGTTGAAATATGTTTCGGCCGCTGCTTCGATACCATAGGCTCGGTTGCCGTAGTTGATTTCGTTTAGATAGAGTTCTAAGACATCTTCTTTTGGCCAGCGACGATTAATTTCTGCCGCTAAGATAATTTCGCGCACTTTGCGCAAAAAGGTACGCTGACTCCGTTCTTCTTCGTCTAATAGCAATGCGCGGGCAAGCTGCTGTGTGATCGTACTCGCACCGGAAACGATTTCCCCTTCGTTGTAGGCTTGGATAATCGCGCGGCCAATACCGATCGGGTCGAACCCGGGATTGGTATAAAAGCGGGCGTCTTCTGTTGCGATGGTCGCTTGTTCAAGGACATCTGCGATCTGGTCCAAACGCACAAAAGTCCGGTTTCCGGCATTTGGATCGGTTAGCTGATACATCTCTTGACCGTTGCGGTCTAAAATGTAGGCGGTTTCAAATACACTGGCACGATTTTTTAAATCATTTGGGGATGGCAGATCACGAGCGACGTAGATATAGCCTGCGCTGAGCCCGATAATACCGAGAGAAAAGCCGATGATGGTGAGTAAAATCGACCAAATGACCAAGCGACGCATGCATCCGCCACGAGAACGGCGGGTATCAACCGGTTGTGGAATCGATTCGCGGAACGCATCTTGTTGCGTGGGGACGTTGGACCGCCCCCGGCGTCCGCGCCGTGTTTTAGCCTGTGAATCATTAGACGGTTGCACCGTTTGGCGGACCGGCGGCCGTTTCGGGCGCGTACGCTGTGCGGGCAATTGTTCAGGCGGTTTTTTATAGTAGTCAGACGTTTTTGGTGTATTTCGTTTGGGTTGCTGGGATGTGCTTCGCGTCGGTTGACGCTGTGGCTTTTCGCGCAGCGGCTGACGTGGCTTGGCTTTTTTTAACGGACGGGTCGTGTCATCGTCTGCTGGTTTATTTGGCTTATTCTGTACAGATGAATCTCGGATAGGCTCTCTTTTGGGTTTTGGATCGTCACGTTTGGGCGCTGTGCTAGCAACCTGCGGCCGGAATCGATCTTGGTCTGAGGGGATGTATGCACGGGTCCGATCATCATAAGGATCTGCGGCCGGTTCTGATTTTGGTTGATTGTCCGGTTTCGGTGCAGCTTCCTCTCGTTTGGGGAATTTTGGCAGATCTTGATCTAATTTGGTTTCGCCAGGAAATGCGGAATCGATTGAAACAACCGTTGCATCTGGGTCTTCTAAAGTAGGACGATCTTTTGGGGTAAATTCGGCCGAATAAATCGGAGGAGGTACTTTCGATCGTTTGATTTCGTCGGGAATATCGATGCCCAACGACCCGGTCTGGGTGTAGTCATCGTCGTTATCCTGGGCCGAAATATTAATGATCGGGTCTGGTACATCAACTTCCTGACTTGGTTCTGATGAGACAATTTCATCAAGTGCCTTTTCTGCGGTAGTTTCTATCGGTGTTTCTGCCACGATAGGGGCAACCGCTTCAATTTTCTCTTC
>JAHDEB010000094.1:0-6928 GCA_020629055.1 Chloroflexota bacterium | reverse complement strand
TAGTTTCTATCGGTGTTTCTGCCACGATAGGGGCAACCGCTTCAATTTTCTCTTCCTGCTTGTCTTCTATTTTATCTTCTATCTCTTCGACCGGTGCCGCTGACTCATCAGCGTCAGCTTTTTCAGCTGACGCTTGGGGTTGGGGAGCCGCGCTTTTTAAGACCGGGCGGCGGCGTTGTAGCTCATCAATGACGTCGATGATTGACATCATCCCTTCTTCGGCCGCTGTTTCAGGGATCGCAGGCTTGTTGTTTTCCGGCTGTTCGGATGATGTTTGTTCCTCTGATTTGTCGCTCATAAAATGTTTGTGGTGAAAAGGTTTAGGGCTGAGGATTAATGAACTGTCCCAGACTAAATCTGTCGCTGGGTAGATACAGGTTAATACGCCTCAATGATGATTCAGGTTTCAATTTATACCCAAGTATAAAGTATCCCTCACTGACTGGCGAAAAGGCTCAACTTTGGGAGCAAAACCGAGTAATTATACGCTTGGTTTGGTCCCAGATTATATGATGATGTAGATGAAAATTAGGGGCGCGGTCAAAAAGTGTGGGCAGCAATGGGTTAAACGAACCTATCTGTCCCGTCCTGAAATAATAAATATTGCGCATTCTCCGTTGCAAATTGTCCATTTCTGACACATCTGCATTCTGCAAACAAGTAACTCGTCAAGCCAGTTCGCGGCCGTTCAAAGTACAGCATTTCCCCTCTATCCCAGTCATACGGCCTTGAAGTGCATTTTTCATCAAATTAGCTCGGCCCTTTGACAGGGATGTACAAATTGAGTGTTAACCCTGAATTGAGGTTTTTAATGGGCAATGTGCAACGCACAATAGGCAACAAACAACGGTAGATTCGTCTACCCCAACATTGCCACGCTTTTTAACCGCACGAGTTTATGAGGCGACATGTCTTTTAGGTTTGTTCTTGGGTAAAATTAGAAAGCGACTTCAGCAGAACAATATGCAACGAAACTTAATCGTCATCGGATTTGGATTATTAATTGGCGCAGTCATCGGCTTTTATTTAGGCTGGTTTGTGCTGCCGGCTGAGCTTGTGGAAGTGACCCCGGCCGACCTTGAAACGGAATTCCAAGATGACTATCTGCGCCTGATCGCATCGACCTACGCGGCAGACCAAGATTTAGACGAAGCGGCCGACCGGCTGGGCAGTTTAGGGCGCGAGGATTGGCCCCAATGGCTGTTGGCGGAAACGGTTGATCAGCTGCTATCTCAGCCAAATAGTGCAGAAACAGATCATATGGTGCAGCTTTCAATCGACCTCGGCATTGAATCCCCTGCGTTTAATCAATATGTACCGTCGGCCGAACCGGTGGAGGAGCAATGATCGAACGGCCGGACCCGAATTTAAGGCAAGCGCGTCGTCGTCGCGAGCGCCAACTGTTTTTCTCGTACAGCAGCCTGTTCGCTATCGGATTGTTGGTCGGCATTTTCGGGGCGATTTGGTTTGCGTGGCGCGTCTTCCCGTTAGATCCATTGGTGGGATCTCCGGCTGTGTTTCAACCCGCCTACCAGCAAGATTATTTATACATGGTGAGCGAATCGCTTTCGCAGACGGGTGATTGGGAAGCGGCCCAAAGCCGTTTGGCGCTGTTAGAAGATGATGCGCTGCCACAAACGGTTGTGCTCGAACTTGAACGCTATCTGCGTGAAGGGCGTTCGGCCGAAGATGTGCGCCACATGGCCCGCTTGGCTCAAAGTCTAGGAGCAGAAGGGGCGGCACTTGATTTATTCGCCCCGACGGTGGCACCCGGCCAGCAGACGGCGGTTGCAGATTTGGCAGGTACGCCGACCCCAACACTCATTATTGCGGCTGGTGGTAATGCGCAAACGGCGGAACAAAGCGCACTGCCTACGGCGACGCCAACCCTGTTGCCAACGCCTACCCCGATCCCAGCAGAGGACGAGGTTGCAACAGAAACTATAGACGATGGATTGGCCAACGGACAATTGCCGTTTCAATTGGTTCGGCAGGATGAGGTTTGCGTGACGGAGGGCCCGGCCGAAATCGAGGTGTTTGTGCAAGACGCGGCCGGTGTGGGGTTAGCGGGTGAAGAGATTTTGGTGAGCTGGGAAGAGGGGAGCGACCGGTTTGTGACCGGCCTAAAACGAGAGGTAGACGCTGGATTTGCGGATTTTACGATGTCGGCCGGGGTATCGTATTCGGCCGAGCTGGTGTCAGGCAGCCCACGGGTGAGCGGCCTGACCTTAGGAAGTTGTGAAGGTGGGGAGTTGGGTTGGCAATTGGTTTTTCAGGCAAATAACGTGGGGAATTAGCATTTTCCCAAGGCGAAACGCAGTAAACCTTAGGTCTGCCATTTAGTAGGGCTTTGTCCGGTAAATTGCTTAAATACACGAGAAAAATAGGCGGCATCATCATACCCGACGGCGGCCGCGACCGCCTGCACTGAAAGGGTTTGCTGGGCCAACAGCCGTTTGGCTTGATCGATGCGGCATTGGGTGTGATACCGTTTGGGGGAAAGGCCGACCCATCGTTCAAATAAGGCGCGCAGATGGGCGGGGGAAAGATGCACATGTGCGGCGGTCTCTTCGGCCAAAAACGGACGGCCGATATTTTCTTCTAAATAGACGATCGTTTTACGGACGCTTTCTGGGTACTCTGAGCGGGAAGGGGTTCCCTCGGAACGGCGCACCAGCTGCTGCACCCGGCCGAAGATGCTGTAAACATAGCTAAGTGCCTTTAATGAGTATCCCGGCTGTTGCAAAATAAGCGTCTCACGCACCCCGATAAATCCGGCTTCGATGTCGGGGTCCGGGTCTAGCTGCCAGTGTTGGGTTTGTGGCGTTTGCCCCCAAATTGTGGGCCATTTACCAACAACAGCGAACCAATGATACTGATGCCCTTCGGCCGTGATGTACTCCCCCGTGCACCCTGGCGGGAAGAGCAAAATATCCCCAGGAGTCAGCAGCTTGGTTTCTCCGTTTGAGCGCCACTCCGCCTGCCCTTTCTTTAAACAAAAGACCCGTGTCCAGCGGTCGATTTCATAGGAGTCGATCGGATAATTAAGATAAGGGATGCAGTGATATTCCCCCGCCTGCTCGACCCAGAAATCATGGTCAACCCCTTCAGCTTCACCGTACCCCACCCGCCAGTACGAGTAAATCTGCGGCCGAAATCCGTTATCTGTCCCCCCCATGCTCGGCCGTTTTTGCGTTTCAGACGCCATCGATTTCTCCAAATTCACCCGTGTTTTTTCTAAATACAAAGTTCGGCCGACGCCATATAATCGAAATCGACACATGTGGCACATCTATAACTTAACCGATACCTAAAAAGGAAAGACATGATGCACGACACAATTGAATCACAAACAAAAGACAAAAACCAAATGGCGGCATGGCTGGCCCAGTCACCTGACACCGTAACGATCACTGAATTTAAACCGAGCCCTTTGATCAATAAAATCGACCTGAAGTTTGACATTGCTAACATTCGCAGCGCCCTTGATGAGGTCTTAAAGTCGGTTGAATTTTCGGGTGGGGATGGTTTTTTTGCGTTACCCCTGAACCGTCGGCCGGGTGAAAGCAGATCCACTGCGAATGATCTATCGGGCCGGTATTATATTCGGGCGGATGACCGTTATATGGAAGAAGCACGGGAAGAAGTTGTCGATGAGGGGGCATTTAGTGAATTGGTTCCCGCTTTTAAGGGGACCTATTTTGAGACGATTTTTAACACCCTGACCGCTCGCTACCCGATCGGCCGAATGCGAATTTTGAAAAAGCCGTCTTACAACTGCAATTCTTGGCACCGAGACCCAGAACCCCGTTTGCACATCCCGATCCATACAAACCCTGGTGCGCTGTTTATTGTCAACAATCACTGCACACATATGCCGGCCGATGGCTCGGTCTATTTTACCGACACACGCGGTTATCATACGGCGCTAAATGGTGGAGAGCATCCACGCATCCATTTGGTTGCTGCATTGGCCTATTAGCTCTTAAAATCATAGTTTATATTTGGGGCATCCACGAAGGGTGCCCTTATTCAGTCAGTCGAATACTGTCAGCGTTTAACTACCTAACCCACACAAGAACCCAATTATGTCATCTGAAAAAAGAACCCGCCGCAGCCGAAAAGCGAAAAAGAGCAAAGTCGAATCCCAGCAGCAGCCGTTTAAACTGATGAAGCGGCCGTACAAACCAATTGATATTATGTCGGCCGAAGAGGTTGAGCAGGCGCATCAATATTCCTTGCGCATTTTGAGCGAAATCGGGATTCGGTTCGACCTGCGCGAAGCGTGGCCGATCTTAGAAGAACATGGGTGCACGGTTGATCATTCAGATGGATTGACCAAATTCCCGCCGGAAGTGGTTGAAAACTATATGGCTTTAGCCCCGAGTGAGTTTGATTTGCTGGCCCGTGATCCGGCTAAAAACCTGCATATCGGTGGTGACACGATCCATTGGGGATCTGCGTCGAGCGCCCCGAATGTGACCGACTTAGATCGCGGCCGGCGGCCGGGAACACAGGTCGACTTCGAGAATCTGGTTAAGCTCAATCATATGATCGGCTCGTGCCACTTTCACACCGGCCATCCGGTTGAACCGATCGACATGCCGCCGAATACGCGTCATCTAACCAGCACCTTGGCGTGGGCCACCTTGTCAGACAAAGTGTTTCGCAGCTACTGCATCGGCCGTGAACGGGTTAAAGATTCACTCAACATGGTTGAAATCGCCTATGGGATTGATCGGGAAGAGCTGAAAAAAGCGCCCCGCATCCACGGCATCATCAACATTAATTCGCCTCTTTTGATGGATGCACCTTTACTCGAAGGGGCGATCGAGCTGGCTGAAAACGGACAGTGCATCATCATCTCGCCGGTCGCTTTGGCTGGGGCGATGTCCCCCATTACGCTGTCAGGCAGCTTGATTCAGACCAATGCTGAAGTGATCGCCATTATCGCCTTTTTGCAGATGGTGCAGGCGGGGACGCCGATCGTTTACGGAGTGTTGACCTCTCCCGTTGATATGAAGTCAGGCGCGCCAGCGATGGGTGTACCGGAAACGGTGACCGGCACGCTGGCGTTTGGGCAAATGGCGCGCAAATACAATTTGCCCCAGCGGGTCTGGCTCGGCTCAACGTCTAACGCGGTAGATGGGCAAGCGGCCTATGAATCGATGATGTCGATTTGGGGCAATCTGCTGTCGGGTGCACACATCGTGCTGCATGCCCACGGCTGGATGGAAGGGGGGCTAACGACATCGTTTGAAAAGACGATTCTTGACGCAGAAATGATTCAGATGATGGGTGCCTTGACCCCCAATCTGGACATGAGCGATTTGGACGAAGTCTTTGACGCGATTGCCGAGGTTGGCCCTGGGGGGCATTTCCTGAATTCACCCCATACGATGCCCCGTTACGCGACGGCGTTCCACCGGCCGATGATTTCTGACTGGCGGCCGTATGAGTTTTGGAGCGCGGAGGGATCACCAGACACGGCGCAGCGGGCCAATGCGAAATGGAAAGCGATGTTGCGCGATTATGAAAAACCACCGATTGACCCTGCGATTGAAGAAGCTTTAAACGCTTACGTGGTGCGTCGTATCGAAGAAATTGGGAATCGTGAGATTTAGAGGCAGCAAACGGCTGCAACCTATCCTTGAGATTTTGACACTCCAAATTGACTTTTTAATTTACTCAACCCAAACCCAAAAAAAGTCGACAAGCAATGATCCATTGGTTTTAATCACAATCCCCCTATACCCATCTGCTTGATCTGTGGAAAAAGCACAACTACCAGCATTCCAATATACAGGGAAAGGGTCCCAATCATACGTGCAACTTCCCAAATAGTGCCATGAATAATCTGCCTCTTGGACATAAAGCTTTGCCCAAACGTCATCAGTTTCACTGACATCTTTTTGAGCTTGAAGCAGAACTTGTACGTTATGCACATCGATCGGGTCTCCCAAATGTCTAAAATAATAGCGCCCTCGACCACTATCATTGTTACTTAACTTGAACCAAAGCAAGTTGGTATTCGGATGCTCCGGGCTACTATACTTTATGGTTCCGGCATTCCCAGAAGTTTCCCGACCATACATCCAATATTCGAGATGATTAAAAACGCCTTGCGAAATAAAATAAAAACTTTGGTGTTCAATTGTGTGAGCATTGGTTCGAGCAGTATAGGCAAAGGAAAATGCCAGAAGAAAAATCACACAACTCATAATCATTTTTGATTTACTTAAATTTATCCTATTCATTTGGTTTGTCCTTTAATTATTTTTCTACAAAACTTAATCAAAATTAGATACCTAACATGTTTATCTGTTTTTCATTCTTATTTGTTAGACCGTCTTCTATCGAGACAGTGACACAATTCTCCTAGAATTGATCGTCTTATCTGCTAACGGTCTATCTTTAAAAATTGATTTCTGCTCTTAGAACCGCGAAAATCCCTTGTACCTTTTTATCCAGCCCTCGACTTAAATCATGAACGTTTCACCCCTTAACAGCTCTGCACCGAGCATCATCGAGTACATCCACGACCTAAAATGGTCTGACATTCCCGACCACGTCAAGCATCAAGCGACCCGCTGCCTGCTTGATACGGTTGGGGTTTTCTACGGCGGCACCTATACCGACTTGAGCAAAATCATTTACGACTTTGCGGCCGTCGCTTACGGCGGAAATCAGGCCAAACTGTGGCTCGACGGCCGGCCGGTCTCCCTGCCCGGCGCCGCTTTGGCCCATGGGATGACAATCGACGCGCTCGACCTGCACGACTCGTGTAAAGAGGTCAAAGGGCATGTCGGCGTCGCCGTTGTACCGGTACTCATTGATTCAATTGGCCTTTTGAATGACGGCTCGATTGGGGGGGATATTTCGGGCGAAGAGTTTATGACCAGCATGGTCATGAGCTACGACATCGCCA
>JAHDEB010000093.1 GCA_020629055.1 Chloroflexota bacterium | reverse complement strand
CGTTCGAACGTGTATTCCGCGTACAAATCTTTTAAGACTCGATCAAACAATTCGAAATGATCGTCCCCAATCGGGGCTTTAAGCGCAAAAATCTCTTTCTTGAGCTCTTCATCTTGAATGGCCAACTTGCCATCCTTTACCGCCAGAAGGCTCTCTTGCCAGTTAACCCAGCGGCGTACAAAATCTTTGTTGTACTGGCCCGTTTGGATTAAATGGTTGGCGATCGCCAATAAGATCACCGTTTCAGAGCCTGGCCATGATGGGAGCCAAACGTTGCTCATGCTGGCGGTGTTGCTGAGGCGGGGATCAAAGGTGATGATCTTCGCCCCTTTCATTTTGCCTTCAATGATGCGTTGGGCATGCGGATTAAAATAATGACCCGTCTCTAGATGACTAGAGATGAGCATGATGACTTTTGCGTTGGTATGATCGGGAGAGGGACGGTCGAATGCACCCCACAAATAATAGCCTGTACGTGCCCCTGCAGAGCAGATATTGGTATGGCTATTATGGGCATCGACCCCCCAAGCGGTAATCGCTCGATTGGTGTAGCCGTCTTCACCCGGCCGGCCGACATGATACATGATGCCGTCTTTGCGTTTGGCGCGGCTTGCCCGCATTTTTTCTGCGATTTCGTCCAGCGCTTGGTCCCATGAAATTCGTTGCCATTTGCCTTCACCCCGTTCTCCAACCCGTTTTAGCGGGTACAAAATACGCTCGGGATCATAGACTTGGTTGTGTGTCGCTGGCCCTTTGGCACAGTTCCGGCCGCGGCTACCTGGGTGGGCCGGATTGCCTTCAAATTTTTTGATTTCTAGTGTCTCGCGGTCGACATAGGCAAGCAGTCCGCAGGCGCTTTCGCAGTTAAAACAGACGGTGGGGACCAGCATGTAACGGCGTGCGACCTTTTTGGGCCACGCTTTACCGTCAAACTCGGTCCAGTCGTCCCAATATTCATGGGGTGGGTATTGAGACAAACGGCCGTCGGGATGTTCGACCTTGGTCATTTTTACATCGGCCGGATCATACTCCGCGAAAAGGGGGAGGTCGGTTCCGGCAACGTTGGTGATGCCTTTTCCACTGCCGCTCTGCCGTTTGGGTGGCAGGTCGATGTGGAGCATTGTTTTTAGAAAAGAGGTGAGTGACTTCGTCATAAGGGTGAGTCAGTATTCAGTTTTCGGTAAGTCGGTGAGTTGTTAAAATGCCACCGGCCTACCGAATGCTGATCTACCGTTTAACTGTTTGGGATTTCCTGCGGTGCCATTACAAATGCATATTCGAACATGTATAGACCAAAGATGGCGCAAATGGCACCAACGGCCGCGAACAATGTTGTGCCACCAATTAGGTCGGCAAGTGCAAACAACAAGGCAGCACCGTGACCAAGGACCAAGCTGTGCATCCAAAAGTGGGTTTTGTATTTGCCATGGCTAATCATATGAGCGGCCGAGGCAGCGACTTCGCTGGCATGGGGGATGCCGAACTCACCGGCTAAAGTGACGAATACATCGACAATGATTGAGCTGATGAATGCGATAAGAGCAAATCGGCCAAATGCAGCATCGAATCCTGATCCGATAAAGCTTGAAATAGCGTTCAGCAACAAGATCATACCGCTGCCGGCCATAATCGCTTGAACAATTAAATGGAAGGGTAGAAGCGGTGATTGCCACAGGTCCCGTCCTTCTGCTTGGGCGAATAGAAATGCGGTGTAGATTGCTGCCATTAGAGCGAATCCTGCGCCAAGCCAGAGCAACGGTTTTTCAATAAAGCTGTTAAAGTTCCACCAATTTTGGCTTTCACCCAGCATACCCAGCCACCATAGGCCACCAATCACGGTAAAGCCGATGAGTACAACCGCACCTCGGGTGAGCCAGCTGCGCCACTGCGGCCGCATGAGAATATAGAGGAAGCGTTCCGGCCGTTCGAGGTCAAACACCAATAGACCGGTGGTTAGCCCGATGAAGAGCAGAGATGTGAATCCAAGTAAAGCCATTGTACTGGGTGCAACGGTGTGATCGGTTGCAACCAATCCGGTGAAAAAGGCCAAAAGCATAAAGATGCCTGATCCGATCCCCTTGGTCACAAGATACGCGGGGACGGGCCAGTGCCACGGGATTTTGTGTTGTTGGTTGTAAGCAACTTGCACCATGTGCTCTGCCATCGTGCCGTCCCCAAAAGCGATTGGGCCTGCGTACGGTTGCCCTTGTGGTTGGCCGCTGCGCATGGCTGTGCCGTTTGAGTGGCTGGTCGAACTCGGTACGCTAATCGGCTGATCCATTTGTAGCCCGCTGGCGTGGCTGTTTACACCATTTATCGGGATATCTAGTGGAATCGAGTCGGCCCACATGTAGCTTTCAGGTGTGCGTTCGACGGCCGTTGGGTGCATAACCACGTCATTCCCTTCAATATAAAACAATTTCGGGGCTGTCCCTTGTTCTGGTTTACGCACCGTTACCGGATGCCGAGCCAGCAGGTTGCTGATTTCGCTCGATGGGTCGTTCATGTCCCCGGCGATAATCGCATGTTCGGGGCAAACCACCACACAGGCCGGGTCTAGGCCGATGTCGGTGCGATGGCCGCAATAGTGACATTTGGCCGCTGTTCCGTTGTCTGGATCGATATGAATCGCATCATATGGACAAGCTTGCATGCACGCCTTACAGCCGATGCAAAACTCGTTGTCGAATTCCACAATGCCGTCCGCCCGTTGATACATCGCTTCTGTTGGGCAGATGCGGGTGCACGGTGGGTTGGCGCAATGGTTACAACGTGTGACTTGAAAATGGCGACGTGTATCTGGATACAAGCCGGTTTCGACATATTTGACCCAAGTTCGGCTAACCGAAAGAGGGACTTCGTTTTCAGATTTACACGCAACGGAACAGGCATGACAGCCGATGCATTTTCGATTGTCGATGACAAATCCATAGTTTTTCTGTGGATCTTGGAGTTTGGTGATTTCTAATGCCATAGAGTTATCAGTTATTAGCTCTCAGTTTTCAGCTTGTGGTCTTTGACTGCTAGCTTTTGATTAGGGAAGAAATTGAGGAAGGGGGGGCGTGTCCAGCGATGTGGATCGTTATTCGCTCCCTGCTACTTTTAAATAAAAGACAAACGTGTCGCCTTCTTGATACAGATCAAGAATTTCATGCCCACATTGCCCAGCCCACGCGCTGATGCTGCTAGGTGCGGTCAGGTCGGTTGTGGTTACTTTGAGTACATTATTAGGCTCAAGCTCGCGCACACGTTTAATGATAACCAGCAGCAGGTGCGGGCAGCGTAAGCCGCTAAAATCAGATGTGTGTGTGGCGATGGGTGTGGTTTTCATAAATATTCAGTGAATAGTAGCAGGTAAGCGTAATCTACTTGTCGGGTGGGGTGATGAACTTTTTGTCCTACTTTTAGGGGACAGAGGCCTACAAAATTACTTTGATTAATTTATTTCTCGCAAAAAATGCTCTTACTTTAAGAATCGTTTTTGCTTTTATTTGATTCAGCATTCATTTAGAATCAGTTATGGTCTGTTAATTTTGAAACTATGTACTATTTGGGGGAAAAGATGACAAAGACATATTCTTACAACAAGCGGGCGATTGCTGAATGGGAAGAAGAGGTAATCAGACGATATGGAGTTTTCTTGATATTGGGGATCCTAATTGCCGGCATTGTTCCGCTTGGGATGAAATATTTTTTGCCTCAATCTTTTACTTGGAAAATTATTTGGATATCTTGGATACTTTCATTATCGGTTATATTAATTTCTGCAGTGACAATTTTTCCGTGGATATATAAACTGCAAAAAAAATCCATGGAAACTCTCAGGCTGAGCTTGGTGGAAAGCCAAATTTTCCGTGATAAAGATGGTGCACCCAGACTTAGCATTCATAAAGAAGAAATTCAAGAGATTCTAGGTTCGAGCAAGGGATTGTGGATCAAAGGTAACAACGAGAGGATGTTTGTCCCTAAGACTGTTGATAACTTTGATGATCTTTACCTTGAACTTCAAAATTGGCATCCAATTACTGCTAAGGTGCAAAAAATTGATGCCGTCAAAGCCGCCGGAATTACACTCGGTGTCAGCGTTTTTCTCCTAGGTATATCCGTTCGTTTTTATTCTGAAAACCCTAACTTAATCCTTGCAGGTTGGCTACTTGGTTGGGGGGCTAATTTTAAGCTCTCTTATAGGCTAACTGATGATACAGACGATTATCATGATAAAATCAGAAAATTTGTAAATAGACTAAATATTTTTGTTTTATTTCTGGGTGTTCTAGAATGGGTTTCTCGCGTAGGGCTTTATTTCTAAAAGTGAGATTCAATGACAATTTTCAATCGCCAAGAGCACCAGCGAAAGCATTACCAGAGAGAGCCTCAAGATTTTTCGCCACAAGAATGCACAACAAAAGTTGTGGTTTTGGGGTCTGGGAACCCATTCCCAAACCCGCTGCGAATGGGGCCTTCGTTTGCGGTGATCGCCAATGGCACCCCCTACTTTGTTGATGCAGGTGAAGGGATTTGGCGCTCAATTGCACGGGCGGTGACCCATCATCCGGCCGTTCTTGAACCTGTGATGACGCTGGAAAATTTGCGTTATCTGTTTCTAACTCATTTACACAGTGACCACACCATCGGCCTGCCCTCGTTTTTGTTAAGTCCGTATAAATTCAATGCGCCACATGCCAAGGAAATTTATGGACCATTGGGAACCTCAAATTTAGTGGAGCATGTTTTAAAGGCGTACGAGGTCGATATCGATGCGGCGTGGACACGCTCAGGCCATAACCCTATGGGTTGGCGGGCCAATCCGCATGAGTTTAATGTGGCAGGTGTGATTTTTGAAGACGATAACGTGCAGGTTGAAGCGTTTCGTACCCAACATGCACCGCTCGATAATTGTTGGGCTTATCGTTTTACGACAAACGATCGGGTCGTGGTGTTGGGGGGCGACGGCCGGTACAACGCGGGCTTGGTGCAGGCGGTCATGGGGGCTGACTTATATCTGGCCGATGTTGTCTCTGAAAATAATTTAAAACATGCGCCGTGGGGAGGCGAGCTAGAAGACAAGGTCGATGCGATCAAGAAATATCACCTTTTGCCTCGTGATCTTTTGCGGATTCAGAAAGAGAGCGGCGTAAAACGGGTCGTTACGATTCATGAACAGAGTTTTATGCCGGATGATGAGTATTATCGGGAGGGGCTTGTAGACGAGATAAGAGGGCTGGGTGCTGATTTTGAGCTATTCTCATCGATTGATTGCGATATTTATTGAGCCATGCTTAACCGCGTTTTCTTTTTTAAACCGGTAGACCAACCTTGGGACCTCGTTTGGCCTCACGCGATTTCCAAAACCATGACCTCGTCATGACGTTTGACACATCAAAGCCTGCGCCTACTGCACTACACTCCTAAAACTAAGAAAAAATAAATCAACCAGACGGTTGAACCGTTATTGGGCGATTCGAAATATAAATGCCCAAGTGACTGGTACAAAGGGGCATAAATAACGAACATGTTGAAATGTGGTTCGCCCCTTTGTAGAGGGTACCGTGAGCGAATTCAACCATGCCGTTACTAAATGGATCTAAAGTTTTACGAGGAAAAATGAACGAACTGATTTTAAAATCAACTCAATTAAAGAAAAGATATGGAGATTTCGAAGCGGTCAAAGGGATCGATTTTGAAATCGGCCGTGGGCAGGTTTTTAGCCTGTTGGGGCCAAACGGCGCTGGCAAAAGTACAACAATCAGCATGCTTTCATGCCTGCTAAAACCCAGTGACGGCGATGCACTCATCGATGGCCACTCTGTCGTTAATAACCCCAACGGAGTCAAGTCAGTAATCGGATATGTACCCCAGGACTTGGCCCTGTACGACAAACTGACCGCTAAGCACAACCTGAAATTTTGGGGGACGATGGCTGGCATGGGTGGTCCAGATCTGACGAAAAGGATTGACGAACTGCTTGAGCGGGTCGAATTAACAGACCGAGCAAGTGAGCGAGTCGAAACATTTTCTGGCGGAATGAAACGCCGCTTAAACATCGCAGTTGGCCTGCTTCATAAACCGAAGCTCGTATTTATGGATGAGCCAACAGTTGGCATTGATCCGCAAAGCCGCCGTCGAATTTTAGACATGGTCAAAGAATTGCGAGATGAAGGGATGAGCGTGCTGTACACAACCCACTATATGGAAGAAGCGGAAGAGCTATCAGACTTTGTTGGGATCATTGACCATGGCTCGATGATTGCCCAAGGGACCCAAGCTGAACTGCGGCGCACCGTGGGGGAGCAAGACACTTTGCGCCTGCATTTTGATGAAAGCGCACCAACGGCCGCCCTTAGTGAAAAAATCGGCCAGCTGGAGTTTGTAACCACTGCGACAGCCAACGAGAGCGAAATCGTGGTGACGGTACCCGAGGCAGCTGCTGTTTTGCCTGAATTGATGTCAGTCACCGCTGAAGAAAACCAGCGGGTGCGCTCTATCGACATTGAAGAGCCGAATCTAGAAGCTGTATTTCTGCATTTAACCGGCCGAGCATTAAGGGAGTAGAAAAGAGCGTTTAGAACGAAGACGAGAGATTTTAGTGTCAATTTGCTAAGGTCTATCACCTAACTTCTAACATCTTTAAAAGAACGATGAAAAAGATAATTGCAATTGGAATTAAAGATTTAAGACTCATTTTTCAAGATCGTGCCGCTCTGCTTCTTATGCTTTTGGCGCCGTATCTTATTACGCTCGGCATGGGGTTTGTATCAGGCGCCTTCGAAGACGACAGTGGAAGTAGCGGTATCGCTGACATTCCTGTCATGATCATCAACCAAGACGGTGGTGACTTGGGTGGCAATCTGGTTGAACTGTTTGAATCAGACGATTTAGCCCAACTGCTTGAGCCGGTCGAAGCAACCACCCTCGAAGCGGGTAAAGCGCTTGTTGACGAAGATGAACTCGCTGCGTTGGTCATCATTCCGGCCGACTTTTCCGCCACAATGATCCCCGATCAGCAAACCGGCTTAACGGCCGAAGGTGAAGCTCTGGAGATCTACCGTAGCCCTGGTCGGCCGATTTCCGCCAGTGTAATTGAAACAATCGTCAATCAATTTATTTCTCAAGTAGATGCGGGTACAACGCTGGTAACTGTGTCGCTTATGACTTTGTCTGAAAGTGGCGAGACGGATCCCGCTGTTTTTGAAGCCGCAGCGACTGAGCTATTGGTGGCACAAGGAAATTCAGATCCTTTAATCACCATCGACGCGCGAAGTGGCTCGGTGGGCGGTGACGAGGTTGAGTTTAATCTGCTATCGATTTTGGCACCTGGCATGGCGCTCTTCTTTTTGATGTACACGGTGACATTGGGCGGCCGCAGCATTTTACAAGAACGGATCGACGGAACATTGGCACGGATGCAGGCAACGGCGACGGGTGGGGGACAAATTTTAAGTGGGAAAGTGTTAGGCATTTTCCTAACAGGTGTGGCTCAGGTTGGCATTTTGGTGATTGGTAGCTCGTTGATGTACGGCATCGAGTGGGGAGACTGGATCGGCGTCATCGCTTTGATTATTTCGGCCGCGCTTGCTGCTACCGGTTGGGGATTGGTTGTGGCTGGTGCTGCGCGCACAACTGAACAAATCGCGGGGATCGGTACCGCCCTCATGCTGATGTTTGGGGCGATTAGTGGGACCTTTACCCAAATTGAAAATCGTTGGGTTAACGCGTTAGGCGCCATCACACCCAATCAGTGGGCCCTTCAGGGGTTTAATAAGCTGGGATTAGGGCAAACACTTGCTGACGTTTTGCCAAATATCGGAGCGTTGTGGCTGATGGCCGCTATCTTGTTTGCCATTGCTGTTGTTCTTTTTCGTAGGCAAGAAGGTTGATCGTTAGCGAAAACGATATCTATTTATTTTAAAAGATTTTACAGGCTAAAAATATCATGCAAAAAATTATTCAAATCGCTCAACGCGATATCAAACTCGAGTTTTCGTCACCGATGGCTTGGCTCACTTTTCTAATATTGCCGGTTGTTTTTACCGCGATTTTTGCCGGACAATTCTCTAGCGATGATGCTCCGGCACCCGGTTTGACCATGCTTGTGGTTGATGAGGATCAAGGCCAACTTTCGGCCGACTTGATTGCTGAACTCGATCAGATCGCAAGCGTTCGGCCAGAAACAACGACCTTGGCCGATGCGGATGAACGGTATCTAGACGGTGCCTTGGCCGTGTTGCATATCCCGGCCGGGTTCGAGCAGGCGGTGCTCAGCGGGCAATCTTCTGCGCTTGATTTGCGCATTCAACCCAGCAATACGAACGGCCAGATTGTAAACCAGGCGGTTCAGTCAGCGGTGGCAGACCTTGTCGGGCCATTGCAGATCGCCGCAGCCAGCACCCAACGAATGGCTGCCAACGGGACCTTTAACAATCAGGCTGAAGAAGATGCTTGGTTTCAAACAATCCGCGAAAATGCTGCGGCTGAACTTGCCGCTAAACCGGAGCGGGTTCAGCTGACCCAACCGGCAGAAACTGACGCCAGCGGATTCGATATCGCCAGTCAACAGGCACTGGGTCAGCTGATCACTTGGGTGTTTATTCCATTAATCGGTGTGTCGGTTTTGTTTGTTGCCGAGCGGCAGTATGGGACCCTCAGTCGGATGCTAACCACACCAACCAGTAAGGCGACCTACATGGGTGGTGTAATTTTTGGCCAACTGGGCAAAGGGTTGGTTCAGATGTTGATACTCGTCTTGTTTGGTGCTTTGGCATTTGGTATCGGGTATGGCAATAGTCCCGGTGGCTTGGCTCTGGTGCTGTTCTCATTTGGGCTAGCGGCTGTGGCACTGGGCACGATGCTAGGTACTTTTGTGAAGTCAGACGGCCAAGCGAATGGGCTAAGCATTATGCTCGGGATGGTTCTGGCATTGTTGGGCGGTTGTTGGTATCCGCTAGAATTTTTCCCACCAGCGGCCAAGTTCGTGGCCAACTTCACCCCTACCAGCTGGGCATTGCGAGGTCTAACCGATTTGGTTGTTCGTGGGGATTCATTGATCGACGTTGTGCCTGAGTCGGGCGTGTTGCTGCTGTTCGCAGCGGTGTTTTTCTCGGTCGGTGTTTGGCGCTTTCGCTATGAGTAAGCTGCGGCCGTTGTTTTTATTGCTCTGTCGGGAATGCGGCCCGATCCGCCACTTGACGTAAATAAGCGGCGAAGTTAGCTTCAATACCGGGCGGTGCCCAGTCCGTTTCAGCGATAGGCTGTTGTGACTGGGTCGCTGCGATAACCGCGGCCGCTAGATAGGAGCCAGCAACGCTGGAATGCTCAAGATCGTCTGAAAAGAGAAGCAAAAACCAGCTGTCTTCATCGTATGGATTTCCACCTGACGAGATAACATCGTTATAGACGATTAAGAAGGCCTCGCCGGCCGGGGCAATAACGGCCGGTATATCATTTTCAATCAAGGTGTCCACAATATCCACCGCCGCGACTGATAGATGGGTCTGCATTTCAGGGAACTCTGGATAAGGATTGGTAGGATCTTCCGGGTCAAACGCGTTTCCCCAAGTTTCTAAAACCATCACATCTGCACCGGTTTCATGCGCCAGCTGCCCCAATTGCAACGCTGATTCTAAAGATCTGTTTTTTTCCATCTCGAACGTTGGAAGACCGGGGATTTCGACCTGCTCTTGAAAAATGACAAGATCCCAATCTTTGACATCTGGGGTGCCATCTACGAAAAACTCACGCAGTTGGGAATCAGGAGCATTTTCATCAAAGTCGTCTACATGGTCAAACAGTCGATACCCGCCAAAGGCGACCCTTTCAGATTCGACTGCCCGTCGGCCGAGGCTTTGTGTTTCGATCAGCTCTTCAGCCATTTTTTCTAGATTGTTTTGATAGGTGAAGCTGTTGCCGATCATCAACATGCGTTCGGTGGGCTGAGATGGATCAGGCTCATCTGAGGTGCCCAAATAAATATAAGCGATACCACCAAGCAGCAATATCACAGCCAAGATAGCCAGCGTTCGAGGAGATCCGACTTTAATATTGTTCATCAATTAATTTTGATTAAGCCTAATTTCAGACCTTCTACAACTGCTTGGGTGCGATTGGGTTGATTCAGTTTCGAGAAGATGCGTTTGACGTATGTTCTGACGGTGGTTTCGCTGATCATCAGCTGGTCGGCTATTTCTTGATAGGTCACAGATGTTGCCATCAGCTCTAGAACCTCTTGCTCCCGGTCACTGAGCGGCACCGTTTTTGCAGTTTCGGCCGGCTTTCGGCTTCTGTCGATTAAGGCCTGACTGATTTCTGGGCCCAAAAAACGACGTCCGGAAGCAACTTCCCGAATCGCATGGCACAGCACGGCGGGGCTGATATTTTTATGAACAAATCCATCTACCCCTTTGTCTAAGGCATCGAGGGCTGAATCTTCAACCGGAGCCCCAGTTAATAGCAGGGTTTTGACAGCTGGATTGATCTCTTTGATCTTTTTTGCTGTTTCTAACCCATCGAGCCTCGGCATCTTCCAGTCTAGT
This sequence comes from Chloroflexota bacterium, assembly GCA_020629055.1. Classification (GTDB taxonomy): domain Bacteria; phylum Chloroflexota; class Anaerolineae; order Promineifilales; family Promineifilaceae; genus WTJY01. The sequence continues at coordinate 11,682 of JAHDEB010000093.1, read as the reverse complement.
AAGACCACGTCAGGCGCATAGTTTGGCAAAATAAAAATCAATTCTGCCCCGTTAGACGCATCTGCAAGCACCTCGATGTCTTCTTCTAGGTTGAGAGCAAGTTTTAGCCCGTGCCTGACCACTTGGTGGTCGTCCGCAATTAAGATTTTGATCATAGTTTTTTGAATGCTACCGGTACGTCGATAACGAGAGAGGTTCCCATTTCAGGGCGACTAAAAAAGTCACACGTGCCGCCGAGTAAGTTGATGCGTTCCTGAATGCCACGAATGCCAAAATGCTCTTCTTTTTCTTTGGTCTGCATCGCAACTAAGGGGTTAAATCCCCGGCCGTTGTCACGAACAATCAGTCCTACCCGTTCGTCTAAAACGTCTAAACAGACCCGAATGTCGGTTGCAGCCGCATGGTGAACCGTATTGGTTAAAGCCTCTTGGCAAACACGATAAAGTGTCCGGTGGACTTCGGGCGATACAGAGGAGAAGTCTCCGCGAATATCGAAATCCATCTCCATATCGACCGCCTGTAAAACATCGGTTAAATAGGATCGAATATCTTTTTGAAAGCGATCTGAGGTCATTTCAACCCACATGTCGTGGATGGTTTGTCGAATTTCCCCATAGACCCCTTCGGCCGTTGTTTTGACCTGCTCAAGTTCTGAGTAAATTTCAGAAGGGTCATCGGGGCGCATTTTTAAACAAGCGTCTAAAGAAAAAATCATACCGAAGAGGGATTGGGAAACGGTATCATGCATGTCGATAGCGATACGATTCCGTTCTTCTTCAATCGCTGTTTCTCGTGCACGTTGCAACCTGTTCTGCATGACGCCCAAACGGCTGGCGACCTGCTCACAAATTTCTTCGATCACTTCAGTCGTGGCTGAGTCATGGCCAGCTGGCAATAGTAGAACACCGACGGGGCGGTTTCCCCAGGAAAGCGGTTGAATGCTGTAGGGGCCAAGATTGGGCAAATCTTCTGCCTTGCTAACAGTTGCTTGCAAGACAGATTGAGCGATCGGGCCACCGCTGGTTGATAGCGGGATCGAGCGCTTGTTGTTAAATGTGCTCCCATCAACTTTTCCGGCCGTCATCCAGTCGGTAATGGTTTGTGCTTCGGCCGCTACTCGGCCGATTGCGGCCCAGGGGATTCCCAACTGTTTAGGATTGGTCATCGTGTTCAAAGCGGCCACGGCCAATTCCTCGTAACCGTCTGCCCGGCTAAGTTCTTTCGACAGGTTGTGTAGCAGGCTCAGGCGCTGTCGTTCTAACTGAATTTTAGCCAGTTGCCTTTTTAGATCCTTGATGTCGTTTGATACCATCCCACGATGATAAAGCAGGTTGGGCTTATCGCAAAAAACATGCGTAATTTGACCGCTTTTCAGCGTTTTCGGACTAAAGTCGTATTGAGGCGAATGGCAGGATTGATTATCTTAAACCTACATGGCTGCGCCAGAACGCATTAACCGTGCCCTCAATTGGTTGAATGGGTATGAAAGGATGATGCGAAGCGATGACAGATCCACTAAGGTGAAAAGACATTATGAAAGCATTGAGATTTTATAATCAACGTGACATCCGGCTAGAAGATGTAGACAAACCGATGCCGGGCGATGGAGAAGTTTTGATTAAGGTGACGCATTCAGGAATATCTCAAACTCAAGTTAATGAGTTTATGGAAGGGCCATATCTGATTAATGCGATTTCGAATCCACTCACGGAAGAGCCCACCCCTTTAATTCCAGGCCATGAATTTGGTGGCGTCATTGAATCGGTTGGCCCCAACGCAGATCCACGTTTAGTCGGTGTGCCGGTGGCGGTTTTGCCTCGAAAAAATTGCGGTGAATGTGAGCAGTGCGCATCTGGTCATGAAAATCTCTGCCAAAATTTAAACTATTACGGTCTTGTCGGTGCGCATGGCGGTTTTGCCGAATATGCGGCCGTTAGTGCAAAAAATATTTATCCGGTTGGGGCGATAGATACATCTCTTTATAGTTTTATCGAACCACTTTTAGTGGGTGTAAATGCCGGCCGACAAATCGAAGACCGCATTCAAGGTAGTAAAATATTGGTTTTAGGTGCTGGTGGTGTTGGTGTCTGTGTGGCGGCCGTCTTAAAAGATTATTTTGGTGGTGATGTCACCATCTCAGACATTCTTCCATTCCGTTTGCAGAAGGCGGGCGAGCTGGGACTGAAGACGTTAAATCAAGCTGACCTAGTTTGTGAGTATGACGTGGTTGTCGATTGTGCTGGCAGCGACCCTGCAAGCCAAAATGCCGCTTTGTTTGAAGGGGCTGAGTATCTAAAGCCAACAGGAATTTTGCTGATGCTTGGCTCTTATTTTCATGAACTCTCGTTTGTTCCATTTTCATTGCTAGCAAAACAAATCCAGTTGCGGACCTCCTTTGCTTATGACTCTTACGCTGAAAGCAAGTTGGATGAAGTATTGGAAACCCTAGAGCCTGACTTCAACGTATTGATCCATGAAATTTCGCTTGATGAAATCATCGATGAAGGCTATTTTCGCTCAGAGGTAGACAAGAACGGCTTTGTTCGTATTGTAGTCAGGCCTTAATTATGAATTTGTTGGAGCAAATTGCAGCTAGCCATGGTGTAAAATTAAAACGTCCGGCCGACCCACCCCCAGAGGGTGAATGGCGAGCCGTTGTCCTGCGAGACACAAGCTATACCTTGTACTGTCCGGCCGATCTCCCTTTTAAGGAGACGGTTAAAATCAAGGGATTGTTTGAAAACATCGTCGTTCGGCTAGAAACGTTGGAAATTGAAAATAGGGAAAACCAGCTGTTGCGCGATCAGCTAAAAATCTTTTCATCTGTCGAAGACGTAAACACGGCAGGGGCCGAGGACCTTGAGCGGGAAGCCTTTGAATTTTTGCAAAATTACCAATCAAGTTACTCACTGGCGAGAGACGGGAATATCATCGCGAATGATTCTCTGGACCCCTATAGCGAAAAAACCGGTTTGGCGCGCCTGCAAAATGCAGACACGTTTGCTGTGTTTATAAACAAAGGGGAGTTGTTCGGCTTTAGCTCGGGAGACTACGCCATCGTTGTGCTAACTCAGACTGTTTTAGATGATGGAATCAAGCAGTTAATTCAGCTTAAGTTGCAATGGCTGAATCGATCCAAGATGCAAATGGATGGTGAGCTGCGGTCAATTTTCAAAGCGCTTCCTGATCTGTTTTTAAGGCTAAGTGCCGATGGGCAAATTTGGGACCATCATGGCCCTTGTGCGCAAAGATTTGGGTTTTTGCAATCAGAGCTCTTTGGCTTATCAATCGAAGAAGCTGTTCCGGAGCGGCTGATTGACACCTATGCGGCACACTTACAGACGGTAGAGTCGAATGGGCAAATGGCTCAGTTTGAGTACGCTCTAACCGTTGAAAATAGTTCTGATGAACAACCCGAAGACTATTTTGAAACACGAATTGTGCCAACGCATGGCAATCAAAAGATCGTGGTTGTTCAGCAAATTACATTGCGCAAGCAAATTGAAGAGCAGCTAGTAGAGGCCCAACTGCTGACTGTCGAGGCTGAACGAGCCAATCGGGCTAAATCGCTCTTCTTGGCAAACATGAGCCATGAATTGCGTACTCCGCTTAATGCGATTATCGGGTATAGCGAGCTTGTCGAGGAGGAAGTTGCTGATTTCGATGATCCTGGATTAGACATTATTAGCTCCAGTGTCGCAAGAACCGGTAAGGCGGGGCGGCATTTGCTCGAGCTTGTGAACAACATTTTAGATATGTCTAAAATTGAGTCTGGCCGGATGGAGCTGAACTATGAAGAATTTCCCATTAGCCGCTTAATCGTTGAAATTAATCAGATTGTGCTCCCAATTGCGGCAGTAAATAACAATCGATTCATTATCGAGAACTTTCTACGACAAAATGTGATTGTTAGTGATCAGCTTCGCCTAAAACAGATTTCGGTTAACTTGATTAACAATGCTTTGAAATTTACGTCGAATGGAACGGTCACATTTCGATTAGCATCACCTGATCCAGATCGCCTTGTGCTCTCCGTGATCGATACAGGGATCGGTATCGACCCTCAAATGTTGAAAAAGTTGTTTGAGCCATTTCGACAAGCAAACAACGATTACAACCGGGAGCATGATGGAACCGGTTTGGGGCTAACTATTTCGAAACAATTTGCGAAGTTAATGGGCGGGGATATTTCTGTGTCGAGTGAGCCGGGCAAGGGAACCAAGTTTGAAGTACAGGTGCTTCTGGGCAAGCCGGTTTCGGCCGGTCATTAAAAAGCGTCGCATGACGTAATCGAGTTTGTAGGCACCCTTGAGGCGAACTACATAAACCTGAACAAAAATTGATATTCATCAAAAAAATAGAAATAAAAAAGCCCAGATCGTGAGACCTGGGCTTTTCTTATCGGTTTGTTTTCGCTCGACATGCTGTGATGTGACTGTGATGAATGGATGTGACGAGACTGTGTGATGTGTGACCTGTGAAGGGTTAAGAGACTGTGATGTTGTCGAGTTCGCTTCAACCGATGAATAAATTATAGTTTGAATGATGGACCGCTTCTATGGGTAGATGTGCGTAATTTTCAAATTGAAAAAATAGAGAACCGCCGCTTTCTAGGAGTCTGCTTTTGAAAGGGGCAAAAAAAAAGACGGCCGGATTTTTATCCGGCCGTCTGTTATCGGTTAAACTAGCTCGACTTGCTGTGATGTGACTGTGATGAATGGATGTGACGAGACTGTGTGATGTGTGACCTGTGAAGGGCTGCGAGACTGTGATGTGGTCTGCGATGTTCGCCGCACTACTTCAACCGATGTCAGAATGATACAAGGAAGTGAAACGTAGTTATATGGGTAGATTTACGCAGTTTTCAAATTGGTCTGAACTTTGAATCAAGAGCTTGCTCATTGCCCGATATTGGGTTACCAATATAGACATTAATTATTGCATGGTTATTATTCAGCAGTTTGGTCCAGTTTGACAAAAGGATCTGAGTTCTTCGGGAAGATAAGCTAGAAACTGGGCCAATCTGGCGAAAATAGTTGGGGTGCTGAATAATTGCGTTGCATGTAAATAAAGGAAGGTTTAAATGGCTCATTGGAGTGAATATTTAGACAGCGAGTATGATCGGTTTTTAAATGAGTATTTTGATTTTGTGCGCATACCAAGCGTTTCGGCTTTGCCCGAGCATGCAGATGACGTACGCAAAGCGGGTGAATGGGTCGTCGATCGATTAAAGGCGGCCGGCGTTGAACATGTTGAACTGATGGAAACGGGTGGACACCCGGTCGTTTATGGGGATTGGCTGCATGCTGGCCCAGATAAACCGACAATCATGATTTATGGTCATTTTGATGTACAACCGGCAGATCCATTAGATTTGTGGGACACGCCACCGTTTGAGCCAACTGTGCGGGACGGCCGCGTGTATGCCCGAGGGGCTTCGGATGATAAAGGGGGGATGGTCACACCGATCTTTGCCACAGAAGCACATTTAAAAACCACTGGGAAGCTTCCTTTAAATGTAAAGTACTGTTTTGAGGGGCAAGAAGAGATCGGGAGTCCAAATCTAGAGACATTTTTTGACACCCATCAAGAAAAATTTAAGTGCGACATCGTGATTACTTCTGATGGGCTCATGCACGATGCTGATACCCCGATGATTTTGCTGGGCTTAAAAGGATTAACCGGGTTGCAAATAAATGTGACCGGGCCATCCTCAGATTTGCACAGCGGCTTGCACGGTGGGGTTATGCAAAATCCTATCGAAGCGCTAACAAAAATCGTGGCTTCTCTTCGCCATGCCGATGGGACGATTGCGGTTGAAGGGTTTTTCGATGAGGTAATCGACCCGACCCCTGCGATACGAAAAAAGACGGCCGAAATTCCGTTTGATGAAGCGGCGTATCAACAGTCAGTGGGCGTTCAAGAATTTTTTGGCGAACCGGGATACACCACGAGAGAGCGTAATTGGTTGCGGCCGACCCTTGAGCTAAATGGGATTTGGGGCGGATTCCAAGGGGATGGGACGAAAACGGTTTTGCCATCCAAGGCACATGCGAAAATCACATGCCGGTTGGTTGCAAATCAAGACCCTCCCACAATTTATAAGCTTCTCGAGGCTCATATTCTAAAACATGCTCCGCCTGGGGTAACGGTAGAAGTGGAGCCAACGGCCGGCACTGGTTATCCATATCTGATGGCGGCCGATCATCCTGGTAACAAAATTGCGGCCGATGTGATGCACGAGCTTTTTGGCAAACCGCCAGTTGAAGTTTATGTGGGTGGCTCGATCCCGATTGTCGCCTTCTTTAAGAACTCACTGAATTCCGACACCGTCAATTTCGGATGGTCGTGTGGGGATGAAAATCTGCATGCACCCAACGAGTTCTTTCGACTGGAAAACTTTAAGCGCGGTATGCGCGGCTATTGCATGCTGCTTGAAGGGATGGTTGAGTACAAAGAGTAAATTAGGCTTGGGAAAGATCTTAACGCGGGCAACACGGTGCCGTTGACATGAGATTATAGATTTTCTTCAAAATCGATTTTCAACTCATACCCTGCACCACGGTGAGTAATAATCTCACCTTTGATTTTGCCTGTCATTTTCTTCTTTAGTCCACGCATTGTTTCGCGTAGTAATCTGAGGTTCTTGTCGTCAACCGGCTTGCCCCATATTTGCTGCAAAAATATGTCATAACCGATCGGCTGATTTGGCTGCTCTAGCATTAGATCTAAGATGCGGGAGTGCAGGGCTGAGAATTGTCCATTCACAATGATTTTGTGCTTGCCAATCGGTGCTTCAATGCTTAGATAGTGCTCGAATAGGGGAGAGAACGGCTTGAACCGCGGGTTTAGGCCACCTTCTGTGGTAAGCAGCCCTAACTGCTGTAAATCGATTAATCGAGAATAGTCTTTTTCATTTAGATTGTCGGCCAGTAAGTTTGCCAAGCTGGTTTTATTATCCTTTTCCAAATGGCGCAGATAGTATGAAAAACGAGGCTGAAAGACGGTGTTGAGTCGGTCTTTTAGCACCGTTTCAACAACTTCAGAAGGTATTTGAGGCAAGTTTTCACGCAATGTGCAAAACTCGGCCGAAGCTGTGAGAATAAACGAGGGGATCATGCCGACAATCCGGATCGCCTTCGAATAAAGGGGGACAAGCGCTTTGCCTTGTTTTTGGGTTAAGTTGTTTGCATTTGCCAAGCACCAGCCGATTAATTCTCTTTTTGCGTTTTCATCAATCGCATCAAGCTTTATCCTCTTGGTAACACTGCCAAACCACGAACCGTACGCATATTGGTTGAGTTTCGCGAGCGGTTTGCGGGTGGCTATTACAAAGCTGGCAAAGTTTGTTAACCCTCTTAAATTCATCGATTCCTCAGGTTTGAGGGATGTGAATTTTTGATCAAAATGATCTATTAAAAAGACGGTTTTGAGCCCGGCCGACCGCGATCGTTTGAGAAGGTTTCTTAAATCCCGAATGCTTTGACCTGAGGGGCTATACTTTCCCTTTTCCGCAAAATCAGCCAAGTTTTCGCTTTTTAGCGCCCCCTCCAACAGCCAGTCGGCCGCTGGAATGTCATCTAACGCCATGGCAGCATCTAAATAGATGGGACAATAATTTTTGGGGGTAAGCGATTTTGGGAAAAGTGTTTTTTTCTGGCCAAATAGATGATCCATTGAAGAAATGAATTCTAATAAGGCGGAACTTCCCATATAACTTGCGGCCGACATCTCGTATGCACGCACTTGGCCGTTTGCGATTTCGCGAAACATACTAGATATCAATTGATCCCTACCAACCAAAATCGGTGGGATTTCTTCATTTAAAAAGTCTAAAAAAGAATTGTTATTCATGGATCTGTTTGACCGCCCTTTCGAATCGATTGGGATTGGCCGCTACCCAGTCGCGAAAATAACCGCAGCTAATACGTAGCTGCTGATTGTTGTTTTTTGCCTCTAAAACATTATTGTTGATGAGATGTTCAATGGAGCGAAAGTTGCCCCCATCTATTTGAGACTGGTAAACGATTGTATTATTGGCATTATTAACCCAGCCCAATTGATCAACCTGTTTTTTGGCGATGTTTTTAACAACGCCCCAGCCGTTTTCAATTTCTGAAATGTGACGCAAAATAAAATTAAAATGGGTCTCTGCATTGTCAACCAGCGTGTTGTGAAACGCAGTGTTTAAATCTTCAAGATTGGCGAATGAGCGGCTTTCGTGATGCAGACGCTCGACAATTTCATAGCACAACAGATGGATTAAGTACGGGTTGCCCGAGGTGCCAGAAATCAGTTGGTTAACCGTTCGCTGATCATATTCAATGAACCCATCCATCGGCCGTGTGATTAGCTGTCGTGCGGATTCTTTATCTAGCGGCTTAATGTTGATGCCTGGCCCTTGTGCGTAAAAATCTTGCATATCAGGGTTTGCAAGACCCATTTTGTAAATAGATGAGTGAACGATCGGCACGAGTGTCACTCTTCTAAACCTCGGGCTAGTTGTAATGCCGCGAAGCTGATTAAACAGTTTCGATCTGTCCTCTTTGCTGCTTTTTAGATAGTTGTCTGCCAGCAAATTAAACTCATCGCAAAGTAGGATAATTCGATTAGGCGTTCCTTTCTGGGCCGCTTCTAGATACCCTTCAAACGCCCGGTAGGGGTGCGCATTAAACGTGTCCCGATTCGGGGGCAGCATGCCGATGCCACGCTCTTCAAATTCTTGGTAGATTTCATATGCGATCTCGTAATAGATTGTTTCGGCCGCAAATGACTCAAAAATTTGCAGGTCGGCATAAACAGTAATAAAGGGGAGGCCGTTTAGCCGGTGGTTTTTGATGTGTTGTGCAAAAGATGTTTTACCGCTCCTTCTGTGGCCGTGCACGATTAGCAATCGAATCGACTCGTCGGCCGACAGGTACCCCATGATTTTGTCCTTTTCTTCTTCTCGGCCAAAGAACAGGTGCTCTTGTTCGACCGGGGTCCCAAATGAATATGGGTTTTTCAACCCGCCAAATTTCTTCTGAAAGTGAAGACTTGTCTTTAACGCAACGGGTGAAAGCGTGGCGCTCGCTACTTGGGGTAAATCTCGGATAAGTTTTGTGGTTTTTAATGCCCGCTCTTTGGAATTTGTTTCAATAACAAGTGAAATATATGCATGGCCATCTTCTTCTGCTTGGGCATCTATGCCGGCCAAGTTGACCCGGCTATCATTCCAGATCGGCTCACAAATCGTTTTGATTAAGCCAGCCCCGTCATAAGCGATGATGGTGACTTGAAAAACTGACTTGTTGGTCTTGATGTCTCCCCATTGAATATCATTTATGATTTTGCTGTTTTCGCTGGGCTTGATGTGATCTAAACAGGTCGTTTTAGTTGACCTTGGAAGCCCATAATAATCTCCACCAACTGGCTCTGCTCTATGAAGGGTGTAAATCTCTTTTCCTTTGCGCCTCCGAACGTGGAGCCCGATTTTGCTGGGGGGAACCGGCTTGCACTTTAAGCAAAATTTGACCGTCGGCCGAAAAACTGAAAGCCCGCCGATATTCGCAGGCATTAGCGGAGATCCGTCAGGCAGATTGATATGTCGAATTAATTCCTGTTCTAAGATGTGAGACACTAGGCGCTCGATTGACAAAAACTTCAGCTCGGCCGGAACCGGTTCACGATCTAAGTCGTAAAACAGCGCCTCGACATGGTCATACCCTAAGGTGTCAGCCACATTTAATAGATGCTTTTCCAAAGTGGGTGACGGTATGGTGAAGTTCGACTGACGTCTGAGGGACTCGAGATTTTTATTCAAAAGCTGCCGACTTTTTGTTGTTTGCACTGCTAGACCCGGTATCGCATTTCGGATGTTTCGCCTGGTATTGTTGCTCGCAGCAAACATGAGCCATTCCGGCAATGGCCCCGGGAAGAGCGGATTAAAGTGGATCCTGATTAAGTCACCATTGGTCAGTTCCGAGTCGTAACCGGCCGGTAGACCATTGATATAGATCGCTTCAGAATGGTGACCCACTTCAGTGTGCAGATTATAGGCGAAGTCGATCGCTTTGAACTTTTTCGGGATTTGATGCGCTTCCCCTGAAGGGGAAAAGACATAAATATCATTGTCTAACTTAACATCTTCGCCGATTTCTTTGTCACGAATAAACTCTATTAGCCCTTTGTCCTGTGCGGAAATATCCCACCATTGAATGCCACTTAATTTTTTACCCTTCGGCCGGTTTTTCGAATGGATAAACCCTTTGAGGTTTAACTCTTCCATATCTTGAGTTTTAATTCGCACATCTAAGTTCAGTGAGCTTGTCAGCCCATCTGCAAAAGTGATGCGGGTATGCAGCCCTGAATACCCATTAAATTGAGGCTTGGTAATGTAATCGATAAAACTTCCCCTAATCGGAACGCCGGTTTGGTGAACGATGTAAAGCAGTTTGTAGCAGTCGGTTTCATCTTTAACAATCAGATCGATTGTCACGCTACGCAGCTGTTCTAGAAAGGGTTGGTTCTTTTCTTTGCTTCTGTATAAGACACGGCCGGGCTGCGGCGGCCGAAAAGAGATTTTTTGAACTTCGATATCATTTTCGGCCGCGTGTTCTGAAAGTAAATCCCCGAACCTTATCTCTGCTTCAGAGTAGAGTTCGCTCCGGTCGTTAATCTCTTTCTGAAACCGAGAATAATTAACCGGGTCCAGCTTTCTCGCGGTGTCTTCAATTTTTTCTCGACGAATACCCCAAAAACCGAACATTTTGAATAGGTCGATGTAGACACTTTGGGTCTCTTCCATCGCTTCCTGATTTTGACTGGTTTCTAAATAGGCTAAATGGTCGGCAAGACTAATGAGGACGAGGTAGACGTCTAGATAGGCTTGTCGCATTAAGCTTCTAGATTTGTTTGCGTAGGCGCGACCCATTTTATTTGCTTTGGGAACGTATTGGATTTCACCAAACTTATTAAGTTGGTCAACCTGATCATCCGTTAGATCATCAGATATCGAGTTCAGCAGGCTGAAACCGGCGTGACGCAGCCAAGGTAAAAGCAAAAAGCAATCTAGATCTGATCGCTGTATTTGCCAATCCACAAAATATTCGATCAGCTTTTCATGGTACTGATTAAAGGTCGATGGCAGCGGATGGCTAATCGATAGCTTGTCGATGAGTTTTGGGATAGCAGGATCGGAAAAATTCCATTTTAGTAGTGCAGGGTGCTTTTCTGGTTGAGTAGATTTTGTAGGATGAGGCATTTTGTTTAAATTTGCTTGAAAATTTGTTATTTACCAAAAATAACAAATAAATTCTATTGAAAGCGTTTTCTTTTGTCCCTATAGTATAAGCAAATCTGATATTGTGCCAAGTCTGGCTCGTCGAAATCGATTTAAGAATCAGGCTTTTATGGTAATAACAAGAATCAGTTTGTTATATGGTTTAGCCAAGGAGACACAGAAAACTATGAATACAACAAAAGATGAACGGAATCGTGTTGAAGCTCGTGAGGTGATTGTTCGTGATCAATCAGGAGTCGTAGTAAAGAAGTTTGAAGGGAGTTTCTTCTCTCCTATCGTCTTGGTACAAGAAAATGGCAGGACGATGATCACTCAGAGTGGGTTGGTGTGGGACACCGCCTACATTCCAAGTGTTGGTGAATCTATCGAAACCAACTAGCCACCTCAGAGGACCGTGATTT
>JAHDEB010000092.1:18493-22237 GCA_020629055.1 Chloroflexota bacterium | reverse complement strand
AATGACGATCATGGCATTTTATTCTAAAACTGTGATTATTTTGGTGCTACACCAAGCTCCATAACTATTGCTTTCTTCTGTTTTTGTGCAAGCATCTACAAGCAATGTTTGGCCCGCCCGGTCGGCCGGAATCGTCAAAACCGTTTCCCATGTCCCAATTTCAGAAACTAGGATTTCATCAAATGAGATTGGGGTTTCTGTGTCATACTCAGCCACCCGAAACTCAACTTTTCCATTGACCGGATTATGGGCACTCCCTTGAAACTTCATACGGCTACCGGCCTTTACACTCGGGAACATCTCAATGGGGCTTGTAATGTTGATGTAGGTTGCACCATCCGCTTCGTCATAAACCAATTGCACCGGGGTCTCTGTGGCACCGCCCGCATCCATTGCGGTATTGGGGCCAGCATTGGCGGCCAATATCAGATGGGCGGGGCCAACATGTTGCGGATGAATTTGCGTTTCGATCGCCCAGTCACCGGTCACTTTGTCGATGGTTGTAAAATCAAAATTTGGATGCGTTCCCCCTTCAATCGCAAAATAGGCCGTCATTGTCATCTCCTCTGTCGGTGGCGGCTGCATGCGGCCGGAGAACGTGATCGGTTGACCAATCGCAATGGCTTGCCCTTGGCTGGGCACTGTCACGGTGAATACCGGAACTGAGCTGTCAGTAGAATCGGCCGCATCTGCCGATGTCGATTCGTCGATTTCAATCGAAGCTGTGGGTTTATCAATTGTGACCGGCTGTGGCCCACTTTTTGATGTGGTACAGGCTGTAAGTAGGACCGAGATGAGGGGAAGGAATAAAATCCTTAGAGCATATTTATTCATGCTTCAATCATAATCAATTCAGTCTGTCATGCCTTTTCATATTCCTGCCGAATGACCGATGAATGGGCTACGGCTAGCCGGTATCTGACGCCAAAAGCACGCCTGCCCTAAAAGTTAGATTCGACCATACGAAACTTTGGCAATACTATTGGCCTAATGAAGACCTTCTTGTTGTTGGTGCAGGTGGGTCATAGGGAGCCTTGAGGAAATATACTGATGTCGACCCCCGATGTTTTTCAAGTTGTATTAGGCCTTGCTGCTTTTTTGTGTACGCTCGCGACCGGATTGGTGCTTATATTCGCCATTGTGGTGATGCCCGGGCTAGGGACGCTGGGCGACCATGCGTTTTTGCAGGCATTTCAGGTGATCGATCGGGTGATTCAGCGGAATCAACCTGTTTTTATCGCCGTGTGGATGGGGGCTGTGGTCGCAGTGTTGCTGTCTGCGGTTATCGGGTTTAATCGGTTAGAAGGGGCAGCTTGGGTCGTCTTGCTAGTGGCCGCTTTGATTTATCTATTTGGTGTCCAACTTCCAACTTTTGCCATCAATATCCCCTTAAACAATCGACTACAGGGGTTGAAAATTGATGCCCTTGACGGGGAAAGTGCTCGGCTTGAGCGGCAGATTTTTGAACCGCGTTGGAACAGGTGGAATCTGATCCGCACGATCTTGGGCGCAATTACCTCGATTCTTCTGATTTACCTGTTGGCAGTGGGTTAGCTAGAAATGTTTGCTGAGCCTGCAATCCTAAAATCGCACCTCACCTAGTTCACAAGCATTGGAAGCCACAACCAGTTGTTACTCAGGTTAACCGTCGTTGTCGCCGTATTGCCCGTTTGCACCGGTACGGCGTGGGCCGTTACTTCGGCTGCCGGGAAGACGAAGTCGGTGAAGGTTTCTGGTGTTCCTTCCCCAAGTACGGTGATTTCTAGATCAACCGTTTCCAGCGGAGCCAGCTCACCGATGTTAAAGGTTAAGACGTTGCCGGTTACCGACACCGGCCGGTTTGCGCTCACAAATGTGGTTCCCACGGGTAAGGTGTCTGTGACGGTCACATCGGTGAAGGTGATGTGTGACCCGGTTTTGGTGATTGCAATTGAATAGGTAAATGTCTTGGTGAAATCACCTTGCCCGCCGGGTAGCAAGAGCAAGCTGTCTGGGGCAGTTTTGACAATGTCTAAATCCCAAACCGCCTGAACCGCATGGTTGACGTTAATCCGGCCGTGACCAAATGTGTTGTTAAACACCTCATCCCCACCACAATCACCGATTCCGATAAATTCGGCCGTTTCTTCAAGGTAACTTTCAATCGCTTCGACTTGGCCTGCAATAGGGGGATGGGCCGAGATCAACAAGCCGACGGCGCCTGCCACGTGTGGCCCCGCCATGCTGGTACCAGACAGTGATCCATAGCTATTGGTCCCTCGTGCTGATCGAACGCTCACACCGGGGGCGGTGACGTTCGGCTTCATCCGATTACTGCCATCAACCAACACCGGGCCTCGGCTAGAGAATCCGGCAATGGTGTCCCCAATTGCGGTCGCACCCACACTAAATGCACCGCCAAAAATTGCGCCCGGCGTGCTGACGCTGCTGCACGATGAACCGCTATTTCCGGCCGATACGACGACGACAATTCCGGCCGCGCGTAAATTTTCAACAACGGTGTTCATCAAGTCAAAATTGCTGGTGTTACACCCTTCTGATGGGGGGCAACCCCACGAATTATTGATCACGTGGGGGGCTTTGGTGGGATCAGGATTTGCACCGTTTAGATCTGTTGGGGCCAAGAACCACTCAAAACAGTCGATATAGGTGGCGGGGGTTCCGTACCCTTCTTCCATATTGCGACAGGCGATCCAGTCAGCACCGGGAGCAACGCCGATCTGATTGTTGCCATCTTCCCCGATCATCGTCCCCATCGTGTGGGTGCCATGGGTGCTCGAAATATCGTCACAGGGTTCGGTTAAGTTATAGCCGCAGCTGTTGAAATCATTGTTATTTAATTCGCCCGAAATCGCATCGTGCCAATTGTAATTGTGGTCGGCCGTGGCCCCGTCCCAGCCGCGATACTGTGCTTTTAGAGCAGGGTGCTCCCAATGGTATCCGGTATCTTGCCCGGCAATGGTGACCCCTGTGCCGGTAATGCCTGCGCTCCAAACCAACGGAGCTCCGATTTTTTCAACACCCCATTCAACCGTACTCGGTGCGTTTGGTGCCTGTGTTCCGATAAAAGGAAACGAGGTCGTTGCCTGAACATCAAGTTTGACCCTTGGGTTGGCATGGATGTGGACAACGTCGGCCCGTTGGGCAACGGTAGAAACCAGACTGCCCGCGCCACGCACGTAAACCGCATTCACAATATAAAACGATCGGGTTTCTGCCCCTGCATTGTTTAATTTTTCGATGAGGCTTGCCTGGCTCTCGGCCGCTTGCTGCTTCAACCGGTTGTACACCATCGCCGTCCGTTCCTCTTTGGTACCGACCGCGGTTATGCTGTTTTCGGGTTCGTTTTGAATCCGGACAATAAATTCAATTGACTGGTCTGCACCGCGTCGATCGATTGAATCTAACAGCTCTTGGTCAACTTTCGAGCGCCATTCAGCTTCGGCTGCAGGCTGTGCGGCCGCCCCGAGGGAAACCGAACCGTAAAGGGCAAACAGCAGTGATAGGGCAAAGATAGGTAAAAGGATGATGTTGTTTCGTTTCATAGTTTTTTAGGGAAACCGGTTTAGGCGTCAGTGATCATAGCACAGCTGGACCAAAAGATGATCGCTTTTCAGAATTTTCAGATATTCATCTTTTTTTGCCAAGGGGATTAGGTCACATTTGGCCGCTGTTAGATCCACTTCAAATCAGTTGTCTATCGGTGCTATTGGGCTATAGTTGCCAGCTATGAAATTTGGACCG
>JAHDEB010000092.1:0-18393 GCA_020629055.1 Chloroflexota bacterium | reverse complement strand
TCAGTTGTCTATCGGTGCTATTGGGCTATAGTTGCCAGCTATGAAATTTGGACCGATAGAGCTCGATCAGGCGGTAGGAAAAATTTTAGGTCACAACATCTCTCGTCCAGACGGCCGACGGCTGTTTCGCAAAGGACGTTCCCTTTCGGCCGAAGATGTCGCCCAGCTAAAAGCGTCTGGCCGCCAAACTGTCTATGTGGCGGAGCTGGCGGCTGGGGATGTGAACGAAAATGATGCCGCTTTTCGGATTGCTGATGCGGCTGCGGGCTACGGTATTTCTGTGTCTAAACCGACAACCGGCCGGTCTAACTTGCATGCAGATTTCTTAGGCATCTTACGCGTAGACGTTGAACGGCTGATGCAGGTCAATTTGTTGGATGCGGTCACGTTGGCGACGGTCGAAGCAGATTCAGTCGTTGTGCCCAAGCAGATGGTAGCGACCCTAAAAATGATCGCTTACGGGGTGTCGAAAAATATTGTGCGTGAAGCGGAGCGGCTGGCTCAGGCAGAAACAACGATCCAGATCGACAAGCGACCTTGGCCGATTTTGCGCATAGATCCGCTAGAGCGCAAAAAAGTGGGGATGATCCTTTCCGGTTCACCGTCGGCCGAAGAGCGGATTGTCAAAGGGTTCGAAAAGGCGATGCGAGCCCGTTTGCAGATGTGGGGTTCTGACTTAGATGAGGTAAAATTTATCCCGTTAGAAGATTTAGCCGGGGAACAGATGTTGGCGGCTGAAATCGAGCAAATGATCGCAGATGATTTTGAAATGATCATTTTGGCAGGCGAAACGGCGATTATGGATCGGCACGACATCGCCCCGCGAGCGGTTGAACGCAGCGGCGGCCGGGTCACCTGTTTTGGCGCTCCGGTTGACCCAGGCAATTTGCTGATGCTGGCCCGCCACGATGGCAGCGGCCGCTCGGTTCAGATTGTTGGCACCCCTGGCTGCGCTCGCTCCCCTAAAAAGAATATTGTAGATTTGGTTATCCCACGAATTTTAGTGGGTGATTATTTAACCAAGATGGACATTGTGCGCATGGGCATGGGCGGTATGCTTGAAGATGTGCCAGAGCGCGGCCGTGCACGAAAACTAAACTAATTCCAAATGCATCGCCCTGTAGCGATGGAACACCAAAAAACACATGACGTATAACTCGATAGAAGAATTGCAACAAGCCCTTTATGATCAAAATTATGTTGCGGAGCGCAGCCTCGCGACAGCGGTCTATTTGTCGATGAAGCTGGGCAAACCTTTATTTTTAGAAGGGGAGCCTGGGGTGGGTAAAACGGAAATCGCGAAGGTTATCGCTGCGATGCTTGATACCAATCTGATCCGCTTGCAATGTTATGAAGGGTTGGATGTGAGCCAAGCGGTCTACGAGTGGAATTATACGCGCCAAATTATGCACATCCGTTCAATGGAAGCTCAAAACAAGTCTGTTGCAGAGGATGAGCTTTTTGGTGAGAAATTTTTGCTGCGCCGTCCGCTTTTGCGAGCAATTGAAGAGTCGGCCGAAAAATCTCAGGTTTTATTGATCGATGAAGTTGATCGTAGTGACGAAGAGTTTGAGGCGTTTTTGCTTGAAATTCTGTCCGACTTTCAAATTACGATTCCTGAAATCGGGACGGTGAAGGCGAAAAACCGGCCGTTTGTGATTTTGACATCTAACCGAACCCGAGAGCTACACGACGCGCTAAAACGGCGCTGTATCTACTTCTGGATCGATTACCCCTCTTTCCAAAAAGAGCTTGAAATCGTGACAACCAAAGTGCCCGAAGCGTCTCAACAGCTTGCGCGTCAAGTGACCGCTTTTGTACAAGAGCTGCGCTCAGAAGATTTATACAAAGTGCCGGGGGTAGCCGAGAGTATCGATTGGGTTAGCGCGCTCGTCGCCTTGGATCAACAAGCCTTAGATGAAACGATCATCGAAGATACGTTGGGGGTGATCTTGAAATATCAAGATGATGTCACCCAGCTAAAAGGGCAAATCCAACAGGTTTATAATCGCGCATCGGCCGCAGCATAACTTAATCAAGCACAACGTAAATAACAATTGGGATAAATTTGTAGGCTGTTCCTCTGCGCCGGTTATTTTTCTAACGATTCTGGGGATGAATGGGTCACGTTTAAATCGTGCAGCACACCGTTTTGCAGGCTGTATATCAACCCATGAACTGAAAGCTCTGCCCCAGATTTCCAAGCCTGCTGAACGATGGGAGATTGACAAACGTTGGTGACCTGCTCGATCACGTTTAGCTCGCAAAGTCGGGCTAGCTTTTTATCTGAATCGTCAAACGTTTCAAGCTCGGCCGCGTGGATGCGACTAACATCTTGAATATGACGCAGCCAGTTATCAATGAGCCCATGATCTTGCTTGTCTTGCGATGCTTTGACACCCCCACAGCCGTAATGGCCGCACACAACCACATGTTTAACTTTTAAAACCTCGATCGCATATTGCATGACCGACAGGCAGTTGAGGTCACTGTGTACCACCATGTTGGCGATGTTTCGGTGTACAAACAGTTCGCCTGGTCCCAGGTTAACGATTTGGTTTGGGGGGACGCGGCTGTCAGCGCAGCCGATCCATAGAATTTCTGGGGTCTGCTGTTTTGAAAGTTGAGTAAAGAAATCGGGAGATTCTTTTTGTATGTTTTGCGCCCATGCGCGATTGTTTTCAAGTATCTGAGTGATTGTGTTCAAAATATTTTTCCGTTTAATTGCGTTTCTTGTTGCAAAGGTTCAGTTATTTTCGGAAAGATTGTGAGGGAGAATTTGAGCTGGTTTTATACAACATAAGCAGATATATTGCATCAAAATTTATAGAGTTGGGATGATATTAAATGGCGTTTGAAGAGTATGAAAAGTATGATGGGCTAGGTCTGGCCGAGCTGGTAAAAAAGGGAGACGTATCGGCCGCGGAGCTGACCGAAGCCGCAATTGCCCGCATTGAAAGAGACAACCCGGAAATTAATGCGATGGTCTACAACATGTTTGAGTATGGACGAGATCTTGCGCAAACGCCGGTAGAAGGGCCGTTTGTCGGGGTGCCAACGCTGCTCAAAGACCTTGGGTATGAGATGAAAGGCTTCCCGATGAGCAATGGATCACGCGCCTATTTAAATGCGGTGCCTGACCATGATAGCGAAATGGTGGCCCGGTTTAAGCGGTCGGGCATGGTCATTTTGGGCAAATCAAGCACGCCAGAATTTGGCCTGCTGGGTATCACCGAGCCAGAGGTGTTCGGTCCATGTCGCAATCCTTGGAACACAGACCACACGCCGGGTGGCAGCAGCGGTGGGGCCGCGGCGGCGGTAGCGGCCGGTTGGGTCCCGATCGCTCCGGCTGGGGATGGGGGTGGATCGATTCGTATTCCGGCCGCCAATACCGGGCTGTTTGGGCTAAAACCGACCCGCGGGCGCACCCCGTCTGGGCCGATTCGGGGCAGTCAGTGGATGGGAGCGGCCGTTTCCCATGTGATTACCCGTAGTGTGCGTGACAGTGCCGCGATGCTAGATGCGACTTTAGGGCCAGATATCGGGGCATCTTACCAGACCCCTTTGCCCGCTCGCCCTTATTTGGAAGAGGTCGGCCGTGCTCCTGGAAAGCTGCGGATTGCGTTTAATACCAAATCTCCGTTAGGGACCCCCGTTCACCCTGACAGTGTCGCGGCCGTCGAAAAAGCGGCTAAATCGCTAGAGAATTTAGGTCATCATGTAGAAGAGGCTGCGCCTGAGGTTGACGGACATAAGGTGGCGAAAAGCTATGTCGCGATGTACTTCGGGGAAATTGCGGCCCAACTGATGGATATTGAAAAGTTTTTAGGCCGCCGCCCGACCAAGCGTGATGTTGAGCTGGGTACGCTGGCCTTGGGCACAATCGGCAAGGCGGTTTCAGCCGGATATATGCTTGATCAAATGCATTATTGGGGGGAGTGTGCCCGTCAGATGGGTCAGTTCTTTGAGGGGTACGATCTGTATCTGACCCCGACAACCGCATCACCACCGGTCAAAATCGGGGCTTTGGCGCCGAAGCCGGCAGAAAACTTGGTACTAAATCTCGTTGCCGGACTGAACCTAGGGAAGCTGCTCGTTCGCACAGGGCTTATCGATAAAATCGCCATTGAAACAATGCAGCACACCCCGTTTACCCAAGTGGCCAATTTATGCGGTTTGCCTGGAATGTCTGTGCCGCTGCATCAATTTGAAGGGGGACTGCCGTGTGGGGTGCAGTTTATCGCTCCGTTTGGCTGTGAAGATCGCCTGTTTAACTTGGCCGGTCAGCTAGAGCAGCAGGTCCCTTGGTTTGATGTTCGTCCTGGATAACTAAGAGCCTGCGTTAATCGTAAAAAAAAAGACCTGACAGGTTTTTAGATACCTGTCAGGTCTCAAATATAATACGAAAATATCTATGCAGGACCGCTTGGCCTTGTGTTTGTGCTTAAGCCTGCACCGCTTTGGCCGTTGCGACAACCGCTCCATTAACAGAAGTCGTTTTCTCAAACCGCTTCGCGCGATGGCTGTGCACGTCTTTTAGAACACGCACCAAATGATCGACCTTAAACGGTTTAATGATAAACCCATTGGCGCCTGCATTGACACAGCGCTCCTTTTCGTCTTGGCGAATTTCATGGGTCATGGCGATCACAATCGGCTTCTTTTCTAGTTTCCGATTGACCGACCGTTTGATCCCTTTGATCGCTTGTATGCCGCTCATGCGGGGCATATGGATGTCGATAAAGACGAGGTCAAACCGTTTGTGCACCACTCGCTCTAACGCTTCTAAGCCGTTTGAGGCGAAGTCGACCTGATACCCGAGCCCAGCCAATGTTGTGGCGGCAACTTTTTGGTTCACCCGATTGTCTTCCGCAATTAAAATTTGCAAAGGATAATCTTGGGCAAATGCCCGGTTGTAGGCTTTGAGTTTGGCGTAATTGTCGGCCGGGGCGTGTTCTTTTTGCAAGAAATAGTCTGAAAGGGCATTGTACAGCGGCTTGGTCTTGATCGGTTTGTAGAGCCACATTTCAATTTCTTGCAGCGTTTCAAACATCTGAGCTTGCAAACTGTTTAGCGTTGTGTATGCGATTAGCGGCGGCAAAACGGCCGATGTCTTTTTCAAAGACTGCACGAAGTAACCACAATCCATCTCGCCTAACTTCGCATCGAAGATGATAAAGTCATATTTTTCCGGCATCAGTTGAAACAGCTTTAATGCCTCTGAAGCGGATGAGCTTCCATCATGGGAAACCTCCCAACTGCTTAGGTTTGATGCCAGTAGTTTGCGGCTAGAATGATTGGGGAAAACGAGTAACGCATGTTTTCCTTTCAAATTATTGAGTTCAAGTTCTAAAGGATCGGTATCTAGCGGATCGGTTTGATTGGCTAAAAGCGACAGTGTAAATGTCGAGCCAGCCCGTTCAGTGCTATCAACCGTAATCGTACCTCCAAGAAGCTCCGCCAGTCGCTTGCAGATGCTTAAGCTCAAACCGGAGGTTAGGAATCGGTCACGGAATGATTCGTTTTCGTTGTCAGATGGGCAGAATAAAGTTTTTAGATCCTTTTCTGGTATACCGACGCCACTATCTGTGACGCAAATTTGAATCATCGTTTGCTGTTTAATTTCCCGGCCGGTAATCGTGACAACAATTTCACCTGAATCTGTAAAGTTTACAGCGTTTGACAGCAGATTATTGACGATTTGATGGATGCGTCTTTCATCTGAATCGACCCAATCTGGCACGGAAGGGTCCATATTTAAGATAAGCTCTACATCTTTCTCATACGCGTTAAATGAAATCAACTCAAGCGATTCTTCGATGCTGCGACGAAGATCAAAAGGGGCCAAAACGATTGGGAGTTCACCTGATTCGATTTTGGTGAAATCAACAATGTCATTGATTGTGGTTAACAGGGTTTCGCCACTTGATTTGATCGTTTGAACCAATCCCATTTGCTGATGGTCAAGCGGAGTATCGTTTAATAAATCGGTCACCCCTAGCATGCCGTGCATCGGTGCACGTATTTCTCGGGTCATGCTATCAATTAAATCTGGATCGATAACGGGTGTTTTTCCATTGGTTAATTGGTGGTTCGCTTTGGCCAAGCTTTCTTCGATTTGTTCTTTCTCGATAATCTTGGCTTTTAGCATCGTTTTGGTTTTATTAAGTTCGTTGGTCGAGTTCCAAAGCAGCTCATTGGTGGAATTCAACGCGACGGTACGTTCAATCACCTGCTCGCGGACGGCATAAGTTTCGAATACCATGAACCAAGTTAAGGCATTAACCAGTATCGTCACCAAAACACCGCCCAGCAAAATGGCCCATGGGAGCATGCTGCGCTGGCTTTGAAGAAAATTGCCGCCGGGAATGACCTTGATCAGCCATTCGTTGCTACCAAATTGTAGATGGTCATTAAATGGTGTGATCGGTTGGTTGTTGAAATCGGCCGAGGTATCACTGCTGAACTGGACTTTTTGATCTGCTGCGCCGATATCATTCATTTCAACGGCGACATCGCTTAGTTTGTGCGCTTTTATGTTGTTGGTTAGCAGTTGGTCAATCCGAATGACCCCTAGAGCAAACCCGATCAGTTGGTCGGTATCAGCACGAGGCTCTTGTCCCGGGCTGCCTGGCGCCCAAATCGGTTGGATTAGAAGAATTTCCGCCGCTTGTGCTTCTGTACTAAAAGGTCGTGGATTAGGCAGGGCGACGGCCGATTTTGAATCATTGGCTTCTCCCATCGCCTGTAAAATTTTAGGCTGGCTACTTAGATCATAGCCAAGGGGTGAACCGGCGGCTTCTGCGAAGTTTGTTAGGGCAACTGGATAGGTTGCTGGAGAGTTTAAAAGAACCCAAGATTGGCTTAAATCGTCCCACTGGTGCGTCTGTACGCTGTTTTCAGCTCCGTTTTGACCAATTTCTGGCACCCAGGCCAATGACCAATTTGTGAATTCAGACGTGCCTTGGCGGATTACAAATTCTTGAAAGGTTTGTTCAGAAACTGTGCTTGATTGGTTTAGGTAACTCTGAAAATTTTGTAAGACTAAATGATGTCCTTCGAGATCTTGCTGCAGGCTGTCGATAAATTTATTTGATTCTAGATTGAAATTATTTTGTACTGCGAAAACCTCATTATTACGACTTGTATAGAAAAGAGTGAGAGTTGCTCCTAGCACAACGATGTTTAAAAGAATGACGTAGATAGTCGACGTTTTATGATATTTGGGTGGAACTGTAAACATAAACTTTTTTTTCCCTGCAGTGATTAAATGGTGTAAAACCAGTACGCTGGACACACTACTTAATGACTACATCATCCAAGCCTGTCTTGAATATTTCCTAATAAATGCAGGGTCGCGATGGGTTGGCACTCCAAGCTTGATTTTGGTCGATCGACGCGGATTACTGTATAGGATGATTGGTGTACTAATAGTTCCCTGGTAGGGTTTTTGGCATCAGAAATAGCGCTAAACGGGTGAAATTCACACCATATTCACTCTATTGAAATCTAGCTTACAAGGTAATTTGATCGATTTTTGAAAAATCTCGAATTTTTTTTTGAAAGGGTTGATCTGTTTGCTCTAAAACGTGTTGGCTAACCGATTTTGGCATTCTCCCCGCGATCATTCTGAAAACAGAGGCTAAATGATCAATGAATCTCGTTGCGCAGATTTTTGGTTGAAGACGTCTAAAAGCGTAACTTTTAAATCGCCAGACTTAAATGGTTTGGTGACAAAGCCATCCATGCCTGCTTCTATACATAGTTCTCGCTCTTCTTTCATAACCCCGGCCGTTAGTGCAATGACCATCGGGGCGTCTTTTGGAGTCAATTTGTCTGACCCTTTAATAATGTTCGTCGCTTCAATTCCATCCATTTCCGGCATATGAATGTCCATCAAAATTAAATCAAACTGCTCTTTGTCCGCTTTCTCAACCGCTTCCAGCCCATTCGAGGCAACTTCGGCCGTGTATCCCAAACGAGAGAGGGTTCTTAGGGCTACTTTTTGATTGACGATATTATCTTCCGCCAGCAAAATCCTTAGCGGGTGTTCGCCACCGAAGGCGATATCCGCATTTTTAGCTGGATTCGCTTCTGGCTTGGCTTGAACCGGTTTTTCAACAAACTGACTGGCGATGGCTCTGAATAGAGGGACTTTCTTGATCGGTTTAAATAGGCAATGTTCGATTTTTAGCTGTTTTGCTTGCTCTCTAAATTGAAGATTCTTAATCGTCGTGAACATAAAGATCGCAGGAAGCTGGGCGTATTTTGCTCTTAAAGATTTAATCAATTCAAGACCGTTACTTTCATCTAAATTAATGTCGGTGATTAGCAAGTCATATTTCTTGGGTGATGAATTAAATTGTTGATACGCTTCTAGAGGGCCAGTCGCTAAATCGTAAGCGATATCCCATTCATCAAGAAATGTCTTTAAAACAACTTGGGATGTTCGATTAGAATGCACGATGAGAGCCGTTTTCCCTTTGATCCACGGTGTTTTCTCTAAGTTGATCCCATCTTTGTCAGCAGGGGGAACCGCCTGACCCGTTATCGAGAAGTAAAAGGTTGACCCCTCTCCTTCGACACTTTCAACCCACATATTGCCACCCATAATCTCAGCCATCCTTTTACTAATGACCAACCCTAATCCGGTGCCGCCAAATAGCCGGGTGGTTGAGCTGTCGACCTGGCTAAACGATTGAAACAGTCGCCCCATTCGGTCTTCAGGAATGCCGATCCCGCTATCTTTAACTGCAAATTGAATCAGATGCTCTTGATCAAATTGTTGCGCGGTTACTGTGACAGAAACTTCACCTGCCTCTGTAAATTTGACGGCGTTTGACATGAGATTGGTTGCGACCTGTTTGACCCGGGTCACATCTCCCAATATCCATTCTGGGGATGATTGATGAAAGTTGAGGATAATTTCGACATTCTTGTCATACGCTTTGTGGGCAACAAGCTCCATCGCTTCTTCTAGCCCCCGGCGTAAATTAAAGGGAACTTTTTCAACTTCCATCTTTCCAGATTCAATCTTAGAAAAATCGAGAATGTCATTGATAATGGTGAGCAGAGATTCCCCACTGTTGCGAATTGTCCCTACAAAACCGGACTGCTCTTCATCTAGCTCTGTGTCGGATAACAGATCAGCCATGCCCAAAACACCGGTCATTGGGGTGCGGATCTCATGACTCATGTTGGCTAAGAATTCTGATTTTAAAGCTGAGTTTCTAATCTCTGCATCTCGTTCTTCTGCGAGCTTTTGATTGGTATGGCTTAGGTTTTCGGCCGACTCTTTGAATGTTGCTACCTCAGTAATCAGCTTGTAGTTTGTTTCTGACAGAATAATATTTTCTTGTTCCAGCTGTGTTGCGGCTTGACGTAAATGATGCCCGACGACCCAGATCAAGCCGCTGACCCCGGCCGCAAGAACCACGGCCGCAGCCGCAAATACAACATAGGCCCGATTTTGTATCATCTGTTCAAGCCCAAGAAACGCGATGAGGGACAATGCGATAATCGCAATAGAAAAGCTTGACGCGATTAGAATGGCGACGAGGGTGATTCTTCTGTGGTGTGTGTATTTGTCGAACATAATTTAGAAAATGTCGAAATTGAGTTGTTGAGATGTCCTTACAACAGCGTCTGGGGTTAAATATGACGATGTCTATCGATCTGACTGAATGGCATACAGCTGCATAGATTGATGTTTAACCTTTTGTTCGGTATTCAATGTAGGTTCTATTCAGATTAATTATTGAGGTGAGGCGCGCATAGGCCTATAGGAACTTAGTCTGAATAGGAAGTACAAAGGTGCGGAAGGCGCGTAATTATCTGAGAGCTTCCCTCTTTGGCCGTAGTTTGATATGACCGTGGGGTTAAGCTTTATAGGTGGCTCTTCAATAATAGACCTAATCTTCGGCATCCTTCTAAGATCTCCTCGTCCTCATAAAATGAAAAGCTTAAGCGGATTTTCTTGTCTAGCCCCCCGATATTTGAACATTGGCCACCATGTACAAAGCTGACTCGAAACGCTTCGGCCTGGCTCGCAAGTGCTTTGGCACTGAGAGATTCCGGCAATGTAAGCCAAAAAAAGAAGCCTCCATCCGGTTTTTCCCACGTGATCGATTTTGGCAAATTCTCCCTTAGCCCAGACTCCATGACATCGGTTCGATGTTTGTAGATCTGCTTGATCCCATCTAAAAATTTATCTTGCAGCCCTAGTTCTATCGCACTTAGGGCGATGCCGGACCCCACATGATTGGCGGAGCCGCCACTGGCGATTTTGCCAAATGTGACGAAACGTTTCATTAATTCTGGCCCCATCTGTGCCCACCCCAAGCGTAGCCCTGGGGCTAAAATCTTGGAAAACGAATTGAGAGAAATCACTTTGTTGCCGGCCGTATATTGAGCCATCGCCAGAGGCGGCTTTTTGCTTTCATCATACCCGATCATTTGATAGACTTCGTCAGCTATGATTAAAAAATCATTCTCTTGAGCCAATTGATGCAGACGTTCTCTGCGATTTTGGCTCAGAGTGGTCCCTGTGGGGTTGTGGTAGGTCGGAATCGTGTAGACAAACTTCGGCTGATGGTCGTCTAATGCCGCTTCCAGTGCTTCCAAGCTCATACCTTCGTCGTCGACGGGGATGGGGACGACGTTTAATGCATAATCGACCTGAAAAATATTTAATGCCAAGAAGTAAGTCGGCTCTTCAATAAACACAGTATCGCCTGGCTTGGTAAATATGGCGCAAACCATGTCGATGGCGGATGAATTGCCACTGGTGACAAATAGTTCCTCTGGGTGAACGGGAAAGCCGTAGCGCGGGGTGAGAAATTCTGCCAAACCTTCAAGAAAAGAGACATCCCCTTGCTCGTCTCCATAGTTGAGCTGATTTGGGTCCCTTTTGCCAAAACAGTGGGCGGCTGCTGTTTCTAGTAGCTCTGTTGGCAGTATGGAAGGCCCGGGCTGGCCGTTACCAAAATCAATGACTTCTTCTTGGGAATCCGGTTGTGTCGTTTGCATGTTCAAATTTTACAACTGAAATCGGTATCAGGGTATATGATACCTGAGAACAATTCACTAAAACTTTCACACATTACGACCTGCGAATTTGATATGGTTTGTTGTGAATGACTGTGCTCTGTCGGTTTTTAGACTAATCTATTCAAATTAGCCATTTTTTATAGCTTCGTCACTCCTAAGCAAATTTCTACAAATCTCCACTTACTCAACCAATCGCCACAAATGACTCAGCTTTTGCAAACTAAAAAAACCTACTTTTGCTTATTTTTGCTCACGATATCGCTCTTGCCTTTGGTTCTGTATCAGCTGGAACCGGCCGAAGCCGAGGTTAAAAACAGCGGAGCGTATTTGGGTAACTTAACCTATGAGGCGGAACGTGAATTTGAATCAATTGGCAAGATTCAGAGCATTCATGGCCATGCCAGCGTTGCGATGGTTGGGGGGTATCTGATGGCGGTCTATTCATCTGACAGTGGTGGCAATTTAGATGATGGTGGGATCGATATGTATGACTTGACCGATCCAGACAATCCGGTCAAGGTTAAAAATATCGAGTCTGAAACGACCCATGAGCTAAGAGAAGCGCACAGCATTTCATTTAGCAGCAGCTACAAAAATTCGGCCGGGCAACAGCGTGATTATGCGGTTTTGCAGGCGATGCACGGATTGCAAATTTGGGATGTAACCGATTCGCCTGATATTTGGTTGGCCAACTATATGTTGGTGCCGGGCATTCGAGAGGCGGACTATTTTGGGAATTGGTGGGTGTTTTGGCAAGCGCCATACATCTATTTAGCGGGGGTTGAGCAAGGGCTTTATATTATCGATGCGACCGATATTTATCATCCAGAGCTGGTTGCGCAGGTCAGTACAAGTGAACTCGGTGGTCTTAACCCGGCACAGGTATTTATCACCGGCAATTTGATGGTACTGTCATCGAATGTGGGGGCTGAAATGGCGACCGTTGACCTGAGTGACCCGGTCAAGCCAAAAGTGATTCAGAATTACACCGGCAGTGATGCGTATAGTCACACGTTTGCGGCCGGTAAAATATTCGGTTCTGGCGGCCGTAGGGCGGTCCCCAAATTGTACATGTACGACGTGTCCCATAGTGGGAAAATCAGCGAATATGGGGCCGTGGGTGACGGGCTGATCAACGGTGGTTACGGCACTTATCAAGACGGCTACTATATTTCAGGCTTTTCTCAAGGGGTTTATAAGTTTGACGTGGCCCGAAAACAAATGGTTGGGGGATGGGACAGGGACTTTACAGATCGGGATTATGATTTTGGCATTGTTTTAGGAAATCTGATGTTTGCTGGCGAAGATCACTTCGGTATTAGCGAACTGATTGTGCACCAAACCACGCCCGATGTGCGAGGGCCAGAGGTCCATTGGATCCATCCGGCAGATGGCAGCAGCAATTTGGCTGCAACCACCCGTATCGGCTTGTCGATGTCTGACAATGTCGATATCCGGTCGGTAAACAGCAAGACGTTTCAAGTGCGGCCGATTAACGGAGATCCTTTACCGGGGAAATATAGCTCGCAAATGGGGATTGTGAATTTCTTCCCGGATGAGCCTTTTTTGAACGGCTTTACATATGAAGTTGTGACTGAAGGAATTAAAGATTTTTCAGGCAATCTAGGCCCCAAATTTACGAGTACTTTTACCATCGGGGATCCCACTTCGATTGAGTTGGAATGCGGCTTTGAGCTGGCCCCGGCCGAGGTCGGTGAAACGATTACGTTTGCGGCAGCGGATAACCCACCCGGGACAATTTATCAATGGGATTTTGGAGACGGGCAATTGAGCGATTTTCTAACCGCGACTCAAGGGGATCATGTGTATGACGCCCCGGGTCGGTATCGGGTGAACTTATCCTTGCAGCGGAGCACCATTCAAGAAAATTGCACCGGGATTCAAATTGTGACCCATCCTGCAACCCCCGGACGGCCGACCCACTCGTCGTCGATAATCCTAGAAAATGAAACTGTTTTTGTGGCGAACCCTGACAATGATACGGTTAGCGCCTTAAATGGAGCGACCTACGGAATCTTGTGGGAAGCTGGTGTATGTAAGCGGCCGGAGAGTGTGGCTGCTTGGAACGGGGAGATTTGGGTTGCCTGTTCTGAATCAGATAATTTGCAGAGGTTAAACGGGGCAACGGGGCAATTAATCGAGACGATACATTTAGATTATGGTGCAGCTCCGCATGGACTTGTGGTTTCACCGGATGGGAGGCACGTTTATGTTTCGTTGTACGGCTCAGGTGAAGTGGCCAAGATAACAGAAGAGGGGTTAATCATCGCTTTGGTCGATGTTGGCCCGACGCCAAGAGCGATTGCGATGAGCGGAGACGGCGGCCGACTTTTTGTCTCCCGTTATATTTCGAGCGGCCTGTCTGGAACCGTGCTCGAGCTAACGGTCGAGCCGCTCTCTGTCAAACAGAGCCACCAGTTGGCGTTTAGCTCAGGGCCAGATCATGAAAGTGGCGGCCGAGGGGTGCCAAACTATATCGGTCAAATGGCCATCTCGCCCGACGGCCGACAAGGGCGGATCCCATCTAAGATCGACAATGTGAACCGGGGTGAATTTAAAGACGGTCAACGGCTCACGTTTGAAAGCATGGTACGGCCGATCGTTTCCCAACTTGATTTAACCGCTGGGGTAGAAACCGAGGCTGAAGTGGAATTCGGCCGAATTGATTTAGACAACGAGGCGCTTCCGCATGCTGTGATTTATTCTCCCTTGGGCGATCTGTTTTTTGTCGCCAATTTAGCCTCAAATTCGATTCACGTCTATGACACTGTTTCCCAAAAGCTGTTAAGTGAAATTAATACCGGGGCAGCACCACACGGTCTGGTGATTTCTCCCGACTCGAACAAACTGTTTGTGCATAACTTCTTGTCTCGCTCCGTTTCAATTTTTGACATAAGCGCCTTAGTTGAAGGGCGGGCCAATCGCATTGCCGCTTTGGACACCGTTCAGGTAGTGGCGACTGAAAAATTGACCGGAACCACGCTGTTAGGAAAGCGATTGTTTTACGATGCTTCCAATTCATCGATGGGCAAAGACAGCTACATCAGTTGTGCCGTTTGCCACGTTGGCGGGGCGTCTGACGGTCAGGTTTGGGATTCAACCCAAGATGGGGAGGGTTTGCGCATTACCCCGTCGCTGCTGGGGCGTGGCGGCTTGGCCCATGGGAATGTGCACTGGAGCGGTGCGTTTGATGAAATTCAAGATGTTGAAAATGAAATTCGAGGTCGTTTTGGCGGGTCAGGTTTTCTGAGTGATCAGGACTTTGCTGCGGCCGGTGAGTTAGACGGGCTGCCTAAAGCCGGCCGGAATGCGGAATTGGACGCTATCGCCGAGTATGTGACCTCGCTGGACACATTTGGGCGTAGTCCATATCGACAACCGAGCGGCGCATTGACTGCGGATGCGGTCGTTGGACGTGACCTGTTCAAGGAAAGCGGATGTGCCACCTGTCATACCGGCGCAGAGTTTTCAGACAGCCCGGCCGGTGGTCGACATGTGATCGGCTCGCTTGGGCAAGGGAGCGGTCAGTTTGAAATTGATACCCCCACGCTAAGGGATTTGTGGTCTTCAGCCCCATATTTGCACGATGGGTCGGCCGCCACATTAGCGGAAGCGATTCAAGCTCATGCATGGACCGACTTTAGTGACAGCCAGCTGGATTCTCTGAGCCAATATCTGAATCAGATCGACCAGTCGGAGCCTGACGCCGCCTTTAACGAAGTGAACCGAAATCCGGAAATTTCGGGCGGCTGGCCAACGCGCCAGAATTTGCTAGACGAAACGATTTTTGTTCGATTTTTAGCAACCGATCCGGATGCAGATGAAAATCTGGTTTTTGGCGCGGTTGATTTGCCTGCAGGGCTACGCATGAACCCGGAGACGGGTGAGGTTTTGGGGCAAACAACGGCCGAGGGTCACTATGAAACCAAGGTGTTCGTTACGGACGGCCGAGGCGGGGCCGCTGTGGTGCAATTTGACTGGCTTATCGGTGAAACCATTGTTGTACCAACGGGTGAAACACACCTCTGCGGTGCGACAAGCGATTGTAATATCGATCTGGGTTGGCTGAGATTAAGCGCCACATCTGGCACATTTGGGCAGGATGTTTTGCTACAAGTCCGATTTGCTGAGACCGAATTAAACGGTCGCGTGCAGCAAGAACCAGACGACCTTATCAATGGTTTTATGATATCGGCCTTTGATGCCACAACGGGTGAACCGGTTGAACCGTTGGGTGAGCAGTTTCTGCAGATCGAATATCGATTAAGCAAGGAATACTTTGAATCGGTCGCTTCTTACAGGCTTGATTTGGTTCGTGCCGGGAGTTCGGCCGGATGGCAAACGATTCAAGGGGAGAGGGATGCTGGCTCGGTGACATTCCAGCTGCCTAAAATGGGGCAGATCGGGCTGATCAGCGGCCGAAATTTGATCTATTTGCCATTGGTTCGGTAATTGGTGCATGAACAAACGATGGGGAAGTTAGGGATTCCTTTGTGATGCGGGGTAAAATCTGCCCCATGATGTCAAGATCTGGAAAAGTTAACTTTATTTTTGCAGCGGTTTGCCTGCCGCTGATATTTTTGTTGGGTTGTGCTGGTGGGGCGAATGATTCGGCCGAAGAGCCACAGGATGATGCCGCCACCCTTGCTGGTGAAGTGGATTCTGTTGAAACAGAAGAGAATGAGGCGAAGTTGGAGGAGGCGCAAGAAGAGCCAACCGCTACGCCGACCCCATCACCCACCGCTACACCAACTCCGTTTCCTGCTGAACTTGTGTTGGGCAAAGATGATGTGCTGTTTGTCGAAGATGAAATTGTTGTTGAACAGCTGTCTTCACCCGAGAATGGCTGGCTGGTTGTTTGGCCAGATACCGGTGCAGCACTTGTTGCGGAAGATGCTTTGGCCCACATCGAAGTTGACGCGGGCGCTGATACCGATATTGTCTTACCCATCGATAGTGAGGGGCTGACTGTTCAGGCGGTGCAGATCGCATTGCACGGCGGCCGTACGGAAGAAGGTTCATTTGCGGCCGATGGTTCAAATTTGCTGCTAATCGAAACATTAGCGATTGAAACGGCTGCGACCCGCCCGATGCTCCAAACTTCGGCCGAAGTAATCTCGGACGATGGCTTTTTGCGCATCGATGAGGTGAGAAGCAATGGGCCAGCCTGGGTAGCCGTTTATGATGCCGATCAAGAAAATTTGCTTGGCTTCAAGGCGATCCCGGCCGGTCCATCTGCCGATGTCGATGTGCCGGTGCAGTGGCACAATGCCACAACCATTTTGCACTTATATCTGCTTGCTGATGCAGGCAATGTGGGGGAGTTCGAGATCGACGTTGACGAGCCTGTCTTAATCGATGGCGAGCCGTTGACCCTCGAACTTGCTGTGGGGCTGCCAGCAGAGATCGTTGTTTTTGACCAACCGATGATAGATCGGGCCGTGGTAGGGCGTGTCACCAGTCCGGTAGACGGCCATATCGCTGTGTTTGGCGATTCTAATGCGGACGGTTTTCCTGACACGATTATCGGTTCGGCACCGATTGCGGCCGGGCTATCTGAATTTGTCGAGGTCGAACTGGATGCCAATGGGGTAACAACCAGCACGGTTTTTTCTCTATATACCGACAGTGTGGTTGACGGGGAATTTGATTATTTTGGCGACGATCCAGTTTTGGTTTCTGACGGTGTTAGCGATCCGGTTCCCCTATTTGTTCCTGCTCGTTCCGATGTAGAAGGGATGTTGGTGGTTGATCATCTGTCAACGGCCGAAGCGGTGAACGTTGTTTGGGTTGCGACCACGCTTGATTCTTGGCTTGTTGTTGAAAAACTTCCTGTTGCCAGCGGAGAATTGGCGGTGCCGGTGGGGCTGGTTCAAGTGGCGGCCGGTCTGCAAAACAATTTGATGATACCCCTTGAAGGGGTATCGGCCGGTGACAGTGTACGGGTGATGCTTTACATCAACAATCCAGATTTTGATCTCTTTGACCCGGAACGAAATGACTTTCCATTGCAGGCGAACAACCGGCTTGTGTTTGTTGAATTTGAGTTGAAATAGACAGGAATCCATTGGCATAGCTGATGGTACAATCGAAATATGGCAGATCATGAATCAGAAAAGAAAAGAGTTTACAAGCCTTTGCCGACAATTGAGAGTCGGGAGCAGGCGCTAGGGATCTTGGAACAAGGGGAAGTGGACGAGTTGATGCGACTTCCCCTTGCGGTTGGGTTGCAGTGCTCAAAGAGTGATAAGGAATTTGCTCAAGAACTATGTCTTAAATTGGCTGACAATGACTGCTCTGCCGTTCGGGCAAATGCGATTCTTGGTCTTGCATATATCGCTATAAAGCATAAGTGGCTAGACAAAAGAATCGTGAAACCGTACATCATTCGCGAGCTCAGGACGAATGATGGATTTAATTGGCGCATTGTGGACGCAGTTGAGGATATAAATGATTCGTTGGGATGGCAATTGGCCAAGAAACCGATTCAGCGTATCAAAAACCAAAGACGAGATTCTAATTAATGCTAAGATCCTTCAATTTAATTAGCTATAAACTCTTGAAGTTTTGGAAAGTGCCTAAAGCTGACAATTAAGGTCAGTAGGCTGAAAATATTGACTCGTAGCCTAAAACCCCAAAACGAAAAATAAGGGAACTGACTTTGCGGACGCGAGGAGCTATCGATCTGTAGTCTGTCTCTACTTGGACTTATTTCAAAGCGTTCAACACCCCATCTAGCATTTCCCCAGTCCCAACCTAGCTTAATAAGATATTGGCCTGAAAATCCATCAGACATTGTAATCGGGCCATGGATAATGTTTTTAGAATTTGGGTCATTGATTTCCCAAGAGGTTGGATGATTTTTGGGTAATGTAATCTCGTATGCAAAACTAAGATCGTGAATCCCTAAATTTGTCACAGATGAGGGCATTAAATTTCTCAATTCTGCTTTATCTGAATGGCCTAAAGCGATTAGAAAATTTTCAGCTACTTTTTTCTTCGACTCTGTTTGTGGTATATAAAATGGCCACAAAATATAAAGTAATGCTGAAATAGATATGAGCTGGAAAAGCATGATCCCAACTTTTTTCGCAGTAAAATTCCCTTGGCTGAGGAAAACAACAAATGAGCCAAAAAGTAAGATCGTAAGTAGTAGGGTGAAGAAGAGAGATCCAAGCATTTTCAGTTTATAAAGTTACCGTTCGTCCCACGTAACTTGCAATTTAAGCGGCCCACGGAAAGAGATATTACGCGTATATTCAAGCGTCTGATCGGGAGCCAATTGCAACGATGGCAGGGCGGCCGCCATTTCCTCAAACAAGA
>JAHDEB010000091.1:20800-22314 GCA_020629055.1 Chloroflexota bacterium | reverse complement strand
ATTCAATTTGAAAGTAACTGGTTTGTACAGCTTGTGTCTGAAAAATCAGGATTAGAAATTGGACTGCTCATCGCCAACCATGATTTAGTCCCGGCCGAATTTCAAGGCCAACCCAACGGCCTTTATCTGACATTCGTGGTGGATGATGCGGTCGAAATTTATAAAAAAGCCCAAGCGTTGGGGTACAAAATTCTGCAAGCCCCAGAAATGACCGACTATGGTCAATTACGCATGTTGCTAATTGATCCGGCCGGAGCCCTAATCGACGTCTCGTCGGTCGCCTAAAAATTATGGACTCATTCGAAAAACTAAAATCGGTCTCGGCCCATATGGGGCTTGAACCTACCGGAGAGCAAACTTACACCCAACCTGCTTTGCCAAACACACATCAAGTGGCTGCATGCGGCACCGTCATCAAAAAGGATCCGGTGCATTCTAAACTCAGCCGCTCAATGGGTGAGTTAGGCATTTCCAATGCGGTAATCTCTGGGGGGAAAACCATCCCGTTGCTCAAAACGATGATGACCACAGCCTGCGAGCGGGACTGCTTCTACTGCCCGTTTCGGGCCGGCCGGAATAGTTTTCGCCGCCAAACGTTTAAGCCGGAAGAGATGGCGAAAACCTTTATGCAGATGCACAAAGCGGGCAAAGTGGAAGGGCTGTTTTTAAGCTCCGGCATCATCAAAGGGAGTGTCACCACGCAGGACAAAATCATCGCCACGGCCGAGATTTTGCGTAACAAATACCGTTATCGCGGCTATATTCATCTAAAAGTGATGCCAGGTGCCGAAAAAGAGCAGGTCCGCCGCTCGATGGAGTTGGCCACACGCCTATCAGTCAATCTCGAAGCCCCTAATGACAAGCGGCTGGCGATGCTGGCGCCGAAAAAACAGTTTGTCGAGGAGCTGGTCCGGCCGCTGCAGTGGATCGATGAGATTCGACGTAACGAGCTGCCGCGCAAAAGTTGGAACGGCCGTTGGGCCAGCAGTGTGACTCAGTTTGTCGTTGGCGCGGTCGGTGAAAGCGATCTCGAGTTGCTCAGCACCAGCGAACGGATGATCAAAACATACAAGCTCCAACGGGTCTACTATTCATCCTTTAGCCCGATCAAAGACACCCCGTTTGAACATTTACCAGCCCAAGATCTAAAACGTCAGCATCGGCTGTACCAAACATCATATCTGTTTCGGGATTACGGCTACGATCTTGAAGAGATGCCGTTTGACCAGAAGGGCAACTTGCCTTTAGACGAAGATCCAAAAATCGCATGGGCCAAGCACAATCTAAGCGATAATCCGGCCGAATTGAACACGGCCGACCGGCAGGCCTTGCTCCGCATTCCTGGCATTGGTCCCAAAGGGGCTGACAAAATTATGCAGGCACGTACCCGTGGCACAATTTCCGATGTAAAGCATTTGAAGAAATTGGGCGTCGTCACCAAACGCTTAGAACCGTATGTCTTGTTGAACGGACGACGGCCGGAAAAGCAGTTAAGCTTATTCGCGTTCTAGCGA
>JAHDEB010000091.1:0-20700 GCA_020629055.1 Chloroflexota bacterium | reverse complement strand
GCGTTTTGAGCCTATAAGTCCCGCTGAGAAAAGCTCCAGAGCGACCACCCCAACAGAGCAACGACATAAATTACCGCATACCACATCATTAAATCAGACGGCTCTGAAAAAACGGTAATCGGACCAGCAAACTGTGGATTGCCCAAAATGCGTGGCTCGAACGAAATGGACGCTTTACGCCATACCGCTTCGGCCGGCACAATCAAACTAGACAAAATACCGATATTGACCGCCGCCTCATTTTCAAAGACGGAGCCGATGTTTTCCACCCACGTCCCGATAAATGCGATGCCATACAGCATAAAAGCGACGACCCCATTGGCCAATGTAGACAGCCGAGTACCACCCGCAATCGATATCGTCATCACCAAGATGCCGTTGAGCGCCATCAGTGCCACACCGGGAACGATCGTTTCCAGCCGATATCCAGTACGAAATGCAGAAATCATAATCAGCCCTCCAGCCATAAAGGTGGCATAGATCGTTATCATGATGGCAAAGCCCAGCCACTTTCCAAGAACAATCTCCCAGCGGCTAATCGGTTTTGTGACGATGGTATCGATCACATGGGTGTCGATTTCAGAAGAAATAGAGGCGACTGAGATCAGGACCGAGACCAAAATAAGCAAAAAGTTGATCACGTAGAGCCCGACAATCGTTAAGGCAATGGAAGCGATTTCCATTTCGTTGGATGATATAAAACTTGCATCTTCAAATTGCAAAAATATGTAGTGGACGCCAGTGCCAAATACGATTAAAAACAGGATTCCCATCCCGATAGCTAAGCGAACGATGTTTCGTCGAACCCCTTCGTGGATGGTGAGTGAAGCGATATTCCAAATTTGCATGCTACTCTTCCTCCCCTTGAATAACGTCTAAAAAGCGCTCTTCAAGCGTAATGCGCTGGGGCTTTAATTCATAAATGCTGTGTCCATTTTCAACAAGATGGCGGGCGACCGACCCGATATTCTCTTCACAATCAACGTGGAAAATAATCTGACCGGTTTCGCAATTAAATGGGGCGTCTACATCGGCCGAAATATAGTCACCGAGCGACGCTAAATCGTTGGCAAGCTCGGCCGAGGGTTTAGCGACGCGCAATACCACCCGCAGTCGTTCCTGATTTAATGTCGCCATCGAGTTTGTCTCAAGCACAACCCCACTGCGAATAAAGGCGACCCGGTCACACGTCTGTTCAATTTCGCTTAGCAGATGGGAGTTTAAAAAGACGGCGGTCCCTTCGTTGCGCAACCCATCAATAATGTCACGCACCAATTTTCGGCCGAGCGGATCGAGTCCCGATGTCGGCTCATCTAAAAACACCAGCTTCGGATCGTTCATCAGCGCTTGGGCCAAGCCGATACGCTGCGTCATCCCTTTAGAAAAGGTGCCCAGTTTGGCGTAGGTACTCTCTTTCAAACCGACTAAATCAAGCAGCTTAGGAATCACATCCTGCCGCTGGCTCTTTTCCATGCGGAACATTTTGCCGTGGAAGTCTAGAAATTCCCACGCTTTCAGCCACGTATGAAAACGAAAATGTTCAGGCAAATAGCCGATTTTTCCGCGGATCTCATTATCGCCCAACGGTTGCCCCAACAGCCGCCCGTTGCCCGATGTGGGGGTGACAAGATTAAGCAGCATTTTGATCGATGTCGTTTTGCCTGCTCCATTCGGCCCCAGAAAACCAAAAACCTCCCCCGGTTCTACTTCCAAGGTGAGATCATCGACGGCCGTTTTTGTACCATATTCTTTGCGTAGCTGTTTGGTTTCGATTGCGGTCATAGTTTGATAGAAATAAAACGAGGGCAAAAGATCGATATCTTCTGCCCTCGTTACCGTTTAATCAATTAGCCGTTTGCCAATGCGATCAGCTCATCGGCCGACCAGTCACCTTGTAACATAATGACATTTCCACGCGTCTCGAAGATCACGCTGCTTCCAGATCCATCATTCGCTGTCATTAAAATTCCAGGGTTCCCCCAAATCAACACTTCTTGGAATGAAGCGACTCCGGTTGGAACCGGCAAAATAAGCGTGCTGGTCCAATCAATTGAATTAGATAAGCGAACCGCTTCAGACTCCGACATGCCTAAGAACTGGAGCAACGCCTGGCCGATCGGCTGTGGATCGAAGTTGCCCGGATAGCTAACAGACGGGCTGGGCATTTGCACCATCGTGGTGTTGCCTTCATCCCACTGAATAAAAATACCGGCCTCGGTCGCTACCGAAATGTCAGCACCATCTAAATCATCCGGCAGCAACGTGCCATCGACACCAGCGATGTTGAGGATAGCGCGTGCTGCGGCTAAATCGACCGTTAGGGTACCGCTACCACCGCCACCTACAGCGATTTCTGTCGGTTCACCTAGATCAGGGACAAATACCAAAGCATCTGGGGCAAGCGAAATCGCTTCGTCTATCGATGCGACCGGTTGTGGTTCAACCGCCTCTTCATCCCAAACCATTTCACCAGGCATCAGCCCTTCGAAATCCATGTTTTCTAAATTTGCCATCGCTTCAGGCGAAATTGAAATCGGGGCGAACTTTTGCACCCGGAAAAGACCAAGAAATTCGCTGGCCAATGCTTGACCAGACGAAGTGAGGCCAAAAAATGCGATAAGCAGGCCGAGCATGCTGCCAACGGCGGCACGGACCCATTTTTGTTGTGTTGTCATAAGGGTAAATCTCCTCAACCATGGGATCTGTTGTGGTTCGACTACCGGTTGGTCCAGGCGCTGCTGCAAGTTTGCAAAAGCCGCCTCGGCCGGTTGTGGCTGATCCGCTTCGGTTGGTTCTAAAATCGCCAGTTTGGCGATTACGTCATCAAATTCGTTCATCGGGCGTTGTCCTCAATCGTCACTTCGGTGTTCGCTTCAGTGTTGAGTCTTAAATATGCTTCTCGAAAAGCCTCGGCCGCACGCGATAGCGTTTTACCAACCGAGTTTTGGTTAACGTCACAGATCTCTGCCAACTCTGCGTAGCTCAGCCCCAACTGTCTCAAGAGTAACAGTTGCCCATGCATGGGGGATAGTTTGGCTAAAGCTGCCCGAACAAGCTGAGCCTCCTCTTCTTGTTCAGCCGCTTTTTCAGGTCCGGCTAACCCATCGATCTTTTCCGGCACCAGGTGTTGGTTCCGTTGCCACAGTCGGTTTCGCGAACGAACCGCGTTGTACGCTGTATTGGTTGCAACCCGATAAAGCCAAGCGCTGACATTGTGTTCTTCGCGCGCATCATTGGGAGGCCTTTGATGGAGCCGAATAAACACCTCTTGCACAATGTCTTCTGCTTCTGCTCGGTTACCGACCAGGCGAAAAACAAGACCGTACAGCCGTTTGTAATGGCGATGGAACAGCGCTTCGAATGAAACGTTGTCCCCCTGATGCAATCTGCTGAGCAATTGCCCATCAGACTCATCCTCGGCCGGGCCGTTTGAAAGTTGATTCTGAATTGTGATCGTCATCTTACCCTTATAAACACCACAAGATTTGAATTTGTGACATCCCCATCTTACTGAGTAAATGTGTAGACGGTATGAAGGCTCATTTGTAGTTAATCAGAGGCGGTTACAGAACGTTATACCTGTTGAACTTTCCGCAGCTCTTCACCCAACAAGTTGAACGCCAATACCAGCAAAAAAATCGCAAATGCCACAATCGCCATCTCCCACGGGGCGCGAATAATCTTGTTCGAAAAGTCAGACAACATCTGCCCCAATTCCGGCATTCCGGCCGTAACCCCCTGCGCAATCACCCCCGCACTATCCGGGTCCGCCCCATACACAATCGCCCCGTTCCCAACAAAAATCCCCAAAAAGCCAAGCTCAGCCATCAGCAGCAATGTGCTACTCAGCTCAAATGAAATGATGGTCGGCAAGGTCGACCAAAACTGCGGCAAGATGTGCCAGCGTAAAATGCTGAACGGTGACGCCCCCAAAGCGATCGAACTTTCGATAAACCCCTGTTTCTTCAACAGTTGGGTATTGGTTCGATAAAAGCTAGCGATTTCAGTCCAACCGATCCCGCCCAACACCAGAATAAAGATCGATAGCGGCCGTTCTTCGCTCAAAGCGATAAGCCCCATCGCCACGATCAAAATCGGCAGGGTGAGCAAAAAGTTGGTCACCCCATTAATGCCACGCACCAGCCAGCTGTCCCGGAACCAGCCGGTCAAAATGCCCAACGGCAGCCCGATCAGCAGCCGCACGCCAACGACTAGAAAACTGGTAATCAGGGTCGGCCGTACCCCCCACAAAAATCGGCTCAGAATATCTCGGCCCGCATTGTCTGTCCCCAGCGGGAACTGCTCGAGCGTGAGCGGCGGCACCGGCCGGATAGAGGGAAAGTAGATCGTTTCCCCCACTTTGATCTGGTCGGTAAACCGTTGCAGCGGATCGTAAGGTGCCAACGCGGAGCCAAACAGCCCAAGCAACAGAAAAACGATGATCAGGAACAAACCGAGAACCAATGAAAATGAAACTTTAAGGCGTCTGCGTGTCCCGATCATTCGCGCCCCCTCGGGTCCACTAGATAAATGGCCACTGTGCTGAACACATCAAACAGCAAAATAATCGCCCCGATTAACACCAAAAGCGAGGCGATCAGCTGCGGATGAGCGAAGAAGCGAAATTGTGAGGTCAAGTTGTCGTTAGCCACCGTTGAATAGACCAAGAATCGGCCGATGCCGGGCCATAAAAACATCACTTCGACGATAAGGGCCCCGCTGACAATCATCCGAAACGACTGGTTAATGGTGGCGATCACTTGGGCCAAAACCCCACGCATCGCGTGAACCCACTTCACCCGCCCCCATAGCAACCCTCGGCCGCGTGCGGCACGGATATGGGGCAGCGCCAACTCTTCTTCTAACAAAGCCACGGTGATTTTGCTAATTTGCAGCATCGGCCGCACCGCCAACACAATCAAGGGCAGAATCAGATGTTTGCTAAAGCCACAGGTCCCAAACGGCATCGGCCAATCTGGGCCACAACCGCTAAACGGGACCGGCATCGAAAGCAGCGATCCATTCAGCAGCAGCGCCACCAAAACGGTGATGATCACCCCGCCCAGTAAAAATCCTGGTAATGATGAGCCAACCGTTATGGCGAAAACGGCAAATCGGCGGCCGCTTAAAGATCTGCTCGAAATAGAGAAA
Organism: Chloroflexota bacterium; assembly: GCA_020629055.1. Taxonomy (GTDB): domain Bacteria; phylum Chloroflexota; class Anaerolineae; order Promineifilales; family Promineifilaceae; genus WTJY01. The sequence continues at coordinate 15,549 of JAHDEB010000091.1, read as the reverse complement.
AAGCCGAGAAGCATCCCCCCCACCGCAGCGATTAAAATCGCGAGGGTAATTAAAAACAGCGTATTCACCAATGCACTAGAAAGCAATGAGCCGATAGCGACCCCGCCTACTTCACCCAAATCCCCTTGGGTAAAAATCGATTGTAAATAAGCCCCATAGTCCGTCTCTCGCAGTTGGCCTGATCGAAAGTTTTGAATGTGGGTAAAACGGGGGTGAGCCAAGGCATAGTAAAACCCTGCCACATGCAAAATCGGCAAAATGATGATGAAGGCGACAAACTTTCGAGACAGCAGTTTAAACAAGGGTTTCTCCTTGCGCAGATGATAGGGTGCAGGCACCCGTTGTGCAAGGAGACAGAGCTATTTTATTTTTGAGCCCAAGATGTTATGACAGTAGACTCAAGCCTCTAGCCATCATACCCTTGCCCATCCCAGTTTCCCCACCAAGCATCAAATCGATTCAAATGCATCAGAGCAAAGCTTTCTTGGCTGGCAGTCAACTTATCTGTAGGGTTAAAGTGGAAGGCGTATTCACTATATCCACGCTGTGTCATTAGGAACTTGTAATAAAGGACAAGGTCCGCCCCTTCATCAAATTTTGAAAGCACCATCAGGGCATTTTCTAGTTCCAGGGCGAAACGACCTGCTTTTGCATCCCCTTCGGCCGCCATGTTACTTAATTTAAGCAGATGCAATACCTCACCGGGCAAAACATTGCCGATTCCCGTAATCGCCCCCACGGCGCCGCAGTTAACAACCCCATGAACGACTTGCGTGTCTACCCCCACCAACAAGGAAAGATCATCATCTCCACTTGTAATCTGCTCGGCCGCGTAGCTAAGGGCGGCTGCGCCACCAAACTCTTTAAATCCAATCAGATTGGCATGTTGGTTACGCAGGTCAAAAAACAGATCCGCCTTGGTTTCAAACCCATAATAAGGGCTGTTGTAAATGACAGCGGGCAGATCTTTGCCAGCCATTAGAATTTGAGCAAAATGAGCCCGCTGCGCGGCCGGTGATGTACCTCGGGATAACACGCGCGGGATCACCATCAGCCCGTGTGCACCAACATCCGCCGCATGTGCCGCATGCTCGGCCGCAATGTTTGAATTCTGCGCCCCAGTCCCCACAATGACCCGGAGACCTGCTTCGACTAAAACTTCTACACCCTTCTGGCGCTGCTGATCTGTCAGCAAGGGCCAGTCCCCCATCGATCCGCAATAAACAACCCCGCTCATCCCGGCCGCAACCATTTCTTTTCCTTTTGCAACCAAAGCTCGGTAGTTTGGGGTTCTGTCTTCGTGACAGGGGGTCATCAGTGCGGGAATGCACCCGGTAAATACGTTATTGTTCATTATTTTCCTGCTCTACTTCTAAAAACGCTCAAGCGCTAATTGATCTAAACGAATTGAAGTCTTTTCCCCATCGATAATCTCGCTAACAACTTTCCCCGTGATCGGGGCAAGTGAAACGCCCATCATCGCATGGCCGGTAGCGATCGTCAGATTTTTAAAGGATGATGTCCGGCCGATAATCGGCAGACCATCTGGGGTTAAGGGTCGCATTCCGACCCAAACTTTTTGATTCATCATCTCCTGATCGCTTATTTTCAAATCAGGAGAATAAGCAGACGCCCCTCGCCGAATGTTTTCCACTCTTCGGCCGTTGATCGTTAAATCGATACCGGCCATTTCTAAGGTACCGGCAAAACGAACCCCCTCTTGTAACGGAGTAAGGGCGATTTTTGATTCAGCCAATAAAAGCGGAATATTTAACTTACCGGCCAAGCTGGGCGCCATGAGGCTATACCCTTTTGCAGCTTGAAGGGGGATATTTAGATTTAACTGGCGAGCGATATTTGCAGACCATGCACCACCTGCCAACACAACTTCACGGCTGAACAGTCCCCCTTTTGTTGTTTGCACCCCGGCTACCTGATCATTTTGAACGATCAACTCTGTCACTTCTGTATGGGTAAAAATCTTCACACCAGCATTTTTTAGCCCATCGCTTAACACCCTAATCAATCGGGAAGGATTGAGATGTGCATCTTGTGGCAACCACGCGCCGCCTGCAATGTTTAAATCTAAGTTGGGCAATTTTTCGCTGACGGCCGCAGCTGAAAGCTTGCCAAGCTGCAGATCGAGGTGAGCCGCTGCTTCAACAAGCTCATCGCACTCTTTCTCACCCACAGCACTGTGATACAGCATCAGCACCCCATTTTGCTCAAACCCAAAATCGAGTGCATTCTCATCTGCAAGCTGTTCAAACAGTGCGAGGCTTTGCAAATGCATGTCTAGCAGCAGCGGCATGCTCCGCTCCACATGAGCCTGTGTCGACGCGCGAGCAAATTTCCATAACCAGCGGATCAGATCAAGATTGGCACGTGGTTTGATGTAAAACGGGCTGTCTGGGTTAAACATCCACTTCAACCCTTGACCCACAACACCCGGAGCGGCCAACGGAACAAAGTGGCTTGGAACGATCAGTCCTGCATTCCCGGCCGAACTCCCTTGACCAATCTCTCCTTTGTCAACAATGGCAACACTATATCCACGTTGTTGCAAATACCAAGCGGAGCACAAACCGATGACCCCACCACCAATAATCAAAACATCTAATTCCTGTGGTGATTCAGACATCATCTAGGCCACCGAAAACCCGTGTGCATACGGGTCATCATCATCAATCATGATGGTGTTATACCCGGTGACTTTCGCCCAGCCGCTGATGCTAGGGACGATCGCTTTTTTGTCCCCAACGATGGTTTCAGCTTCTACACGGCCACGAAAAAGGCTGCCGATAATACTCTCATGGACAAAATCCTCCCCAACTTTCAGCTTTCCTTGATCGGCCCATTGGGCCATACGGGCCGACGTTCCGGTTCCACAGGGAGAGCGATCGATCGCCTTATCCCCATAAAAAACAGCGTTTCGGGCTGTCGCTTCCGGCTTTGTCGGCACACCGGTCCATTGAATATGGCTAAGCTGATTGATGGTTGGGTCAAGCGGATGCTCAAAATGATATTTTTCATTGAGCCGCTGGCGCAAAATCGGGCTAAGGCGAATGATGTCACCCGCACTAAGTTGATTCATGTCAGCGAAATTTTCTTGAGGATCAACAATCGCGTAAAAGTTACCCCCATATGCGACGTCAACCGTTAGCTCCCCTAAGTCGGGAGCTTCAACCGTTAAACCTGTTTGGTCAAGATATGAAGCAACGTTGACAATACGCACCCAATCTATTTTGTCTCCCGTTTGTTGGTAATGGGCGATGACAATGCCGGCCGGTACTTCAAGCCGCAATACCCCAGGAACATGTGGCAAAACCATCCCTTGTTCTAAAATAACCGTGACCGTACCGATGGTTCCATGGCCACACATGGGCAAACAACCGCTCGTTTCAATAAACAAAATAGCTGCATCATTCTCTGGATCAATGGGTGGATAAACGATGCTCCCAGACATGACATCGTGTCCTCGAGGTTCAAACATGAGTCCGGTCCGAATCCAGTCAAATTCAGCCAAAAAGTGCTGCCGCCGCTCACTCATCGTTGAACCCATCAGCTCGGGTCCCCCTTTTTTAACGACACGGACCGGATTACCGCAAGTATGCGCATCGATACATTGAAATGTGCTGACCATGCTCATACCTCCTCTAGAATAGATTTTGTAAACGCCAGAAGATAATCGATCAACTCATCTGAATGGTTCCCCGCTTCAACCTTATCTCCATTTGCAAGACTACCTGCCAAGGCTTGATGATTTTTAGCAATTTGCAACCAATCCCCATATTGCTGATAAGCATGCCAGAACCGACGCGAATGAACATGTAACGGCGCCACCGCATTTGAGGCAAATCGATTATTAGCAACCTGCATAATCAGCTGGTCAAATTCATAATCAGCTTGGATATATTCTTTTAGATTTTCGTTTGCGGCCGATTCGAATATCGCATTCCCCAATCGCTGAAATGTTTCTCGCTCGTTCATCGTTGCCCGCTTCGCAGCACGTTGAACGATTAGACGGTCAAGCACACGGCGCGTCTCTAGCAATTGGATTTGGTCAGAAATGTTAATCTCGACGACCATGATGCCGCGCCGGGCGATTGGAACCACCAGCTGCTCGCTGGTCATTTTCTTCAAAGCCTCGCGTAAAGGGGTGCGGCCGACGCCTAACTGTTCACCTAAAGTCGTTTCAGAAAAGATTGTCCCTGGCGCTAACTCTAGGGTGACGATCATCTCTTCGATGATTTGATATGCTTTTTCAGCACGTGTGCTTGCTTTTGTTGTTTGAGTCATTTCGTATCTACTCGCTCTAATATCTTTGTAATATCTTACAGGGATATCAGAAAAATGCAACTGCAAAACCTCAAAATCTTCTAGAAGTCTAAGTATCAACTTTTGGCTACCAAAACATAAAAGCCGGTCTGCTCGAGAACATGATGTCTCAAGCAGACCGGCTTAGCTTCAAGTGAAAGACCGCAGAATCAAGATGATTTCACTGCGATGGTTTAGTGACATTGGCTATTTCAGGTTACCCACCACGTAGTCGGCCGAAGGCGAGACCGCCAACCAAGACAAGCACCGTCGCCAGGCCAACGTACAACATGCCACGACTAGTTGGTGCCGCATCTGTGTCTAAGTTACCGACAGACACATCTTCTCGAATTTGCTCGCTATCTGTCGACACATCAGTGACCGGGTCGACGATGATATCCTCTTCTGAGTCCACTCTGACGTTCATCACCGGCAGCGTCACTGAATCTGACCCTTGACCCGGCACAACGGCGTACGCGATGCCGTCAAACACCACCGTCACAAATTCGCCCACAGCAAAGTAGTTGGCCAATTCAGGGGCAGCGGTCACAAGATCGAAGTAGTTGTCACTGGCAAAGCCGATTTGCTCCAGCGGCAGGTCGGCCGAAAATGCGGTGTCTACCCAACGCCCGTTTTGGAAGACAAAGCTCTTGGCACCCACATGCTGAATCGGGGCTTGGGCCACTTTTTCATTCGCTGAATTAGAGCGGGACCCGCTGGCAACCTGTGTCGGTGCGATGACCGCATCTGCCATTTCGGCGACTTCGGCCGCTTCTTCAACCGCCTGCTCACCGGTAAATTCAACTTCACGTTCCACGATAACTTCAGCAGCCACTTCTACAATCTCTTCAATGACATCTCTCGCCCCATCAAACATCGACGCTTCTTCAACCGCATCTTCAAACTCACCATCACCATCGATGATCGGTTCCGGCATCGGGACGCTGCCACCTTGGCGCAAAATATCATCTTCCTCGATCAAGAAGCTGGTGTACGGGGTAATAATGCCGTAGCGCAGGCTAAGGTTAATGACGCTGTCTACCAGCTCCGCCTTTTCCCCCTGCACCCGAATCTGAGTCAACAGATGACCGATCGTGCGTGTTGCCCACAGTCGTGGAATAAAATCATCGCCGCCCGACTCACGGAAAATATTATCCGCATATTCAAACGTCTGTTTTTCACCGTTCAGGTCTCCGGTCAAAGTAATGCGGGCTGGCCCTGGGTTCCGATATCGGCCGACAATGACCAGCTGTGTGCCAGCAAACAGGTCGGGCAGCTCTTGCGGATACATTTGCTCCACGATGATCCCATCTGTGTCGATCTCGATATTGGCCAACACCGGCGTGCTTATTTTTGTGAAAAACGCCGCCATCTCTTCATCGATACGCTCATGCTCACGCACATAGGCGGTGGTGCCACGATGGGTGCTGCTCAATGTGTCGAGCAACAGGGTGTCCACATCATTGCCGATGCCAAAGGTAAACAGTTGGGCGTTGGCCGGAATCGCCTGGTTCACCGCATCTAATAACGGTGCGGTCTCCCAAATCCCTTCGGTCGGTAACCCGTCGGTCATAAAAATAATCGTTGCCGGCCGGTCAGATTCAACGAGCCCAGCCGCATCGATAATCGATTGGCTAATATTGGTGCCACCCACCGCTTCTAAGCTATTGATAAACTGCTCAACACCGGCCCCGTCTTGGCCTGCGTCCGCAAGCTCTGGGGCATACATTCGGACGCCGGTGCTAAATGCCACAATATTAAAGCGATCAACTGAATTCAAATTGCTGACCAAATAGCGGGCCGCATCTTTCGCCTGCTCCATCTTTTCCCCTTTCATGCTGCCGCTGGTATCCATCACTAGAATAATGTCACGGGCCACAACATCGGCCGGGTCGATATCAACTGACGGGGCTGCCAACAGCATAAAATAGCCGTCTTCACCACGCTCTTTGTAGCTGATTAAGTTCAAGCCGATCTCTTCGGGTGATACGCCGTAATAAAGTTCAAAATCACTATCCGCACGGATATCACTCTCTTCAAAGCCAACGACGGCGCGGAAATCCCCATCTCTAAAATCAGCCACCGGATGGGTGGGCGAATAGAGTGATCGAATGGCATCACGCGAGCTGATTTCAACCCGAATGGACTGCTCTTCAAGCGGTAAATTGGTGTAAAGATGGGTCGATTGCGGGTAAACGTAGTGGATCAAGCCACCGTCGGCCGGTAACACCTGCTGGTATTCAATCTCGATTCGTCGTTCGGCATTGGCCGGTATCGGAAAGACGTTCGCCTGAATCGCCTCTTGGCCGACGTATTCAAGCAAGGCCGGGTCACGCATTTGGCGCACAATCGCATCATAAATGGCGCGTGCTTCTTCTTTGCGCAAAATCTTTGATTCGATAGGAATCCCATCGACCCACATCGTCAGCTCGGTGACGGTGGCTCCGGCCGGTAGTGGGAACAGATACATCCCTTCTAACCAACCGTTGGTTTCATTTACAAACAGCTGATCGATACGGGTCGTAGCGATCTGATTGTCGATTTGAACATCAACTCGCTGATATTCGATTTTCAGCCCGTCCATGGTCCAGGCGGGCAAAATTACTTCCGGCTGGGGCTGGCGGCTATCGTCATCTTGGGCAAAAGCGGGCTGCCAAATGGTTAAAGTAAAAAAAAGTAGGATTAGGCTAAATAGTGTTTTTGATCTCATGATTCGTTCTCCTGGCCCGGCTGTCATTAAGGGGCTTAGAGATTAAACGCGATCGAGATCTAATTTGTTCCATCATGGCACACCGCCCAACCAAAACGGTGATCAGGAACAAAAAAAGCGCACGTTTTACGGTGCGCTTTTCTTTTAAGGAGGAGAAGAAGAAGAAAATTGTGTTTGTCGTTGTATGATCTATTGACCACACTCCGCCCGCAAATCTTACTTAGGAACGCGAACAAAAAAACTGTCACAAATAATTGCGTGTTCCTACCCTATTGAAGAGAACATTGTCGCCAATCAATTATTCAGATGAAACAGTTACAGCGTGCCATTTTCTCTTCAATCCTTTTCTCCCGAAATTTCTTCCATATCAACCGCCATTAGGTAACCACGTGCCCGTTCTGTCAGTGGGAATTGGTAAACCAGCTCCCAAAATTTTGGGCCATGGTTCGCCTGCTCTAAATGGGCGAGCTCATGCACAATGACATAGTCACGCACAAAGCCGGGCATCGTCGCCAAGCGATGATTCAGGCGAATCGTCCGTTGTGTCGGCGAGCAGCTGCCATATCGTTTGTTTTGATTGGTAACATATTTAATCGACTCCCACTTTAGACGGCCGTTAAAATATTCTCGGTTTAGCTGTTTAGCACGTTTAACCAATTCATCATTGGTTTGGGGGGTCACATTCAGCTTCGCCTTTAACCGTTTGCGCAGCTTTGTGATAATCGGCTGTAGCTCCCTATCTGTCATGATAGCCGGTGCTTGGATGACCAACACACCATCTTTAATTTGACCGTTAACTGTTTTTCGACGCTTGCGACTGCGAACAATTTCGACAGGCCAATCCCCTTGTTTTTCACTTTGATGAATTTCTTCGTTCGTGCTTTCAGACATCTTCTAATTTTATCAGGTGTGGCGCTGTAGGACACCCTGCATCAAAATTTGAAAGCACAATTGGCTAACTGCTCACAGGCTGCTTTTTCCCAATCCTTCTCTTTATTTAAGATCGGTATATTTCAGGATTACGACTGTAGGTAGACGCCCGGTTGGGTCGCCTGCGGCCGGATGGCACCGCTACAAAATAGCCGATCCAAACCAACAAATTGATAAAAACAAATACAACACCAGCAATGATGAGCGTCATGATGCCTTCTGGCCAATCGCGCGGCATGCCACCGTTGTACAACATGTTCATCGACAACAGCTGCACATCGAAGAGCAGCCAGTTTGCAATTCGCCAAGAAATGGCGGCTAAAACAAAGATCCAGACAAACCGGATAATAAAGCCGATAAAACTAGCCCTTTCGGACCGATCTTCTATATCAAAATCATTTTTACGCATAAAGCAGTGAAAAAACGGTAGCGTAGCGGTTTAGATTGGTGCAATCTAATTTGAGGGAAAATAGTTTTGTATTTGCGGAACTTCAGAAAATAGAACGGTGTGGGTTTAGCTACTCGACCATTTAGAACTATGGGGCAAATACAAAATAGATTTCGGGGTTTGGCCTGTAATCTATTTAATAATAGTAATAGGACTAACGTGTGGCTTCAGTGGCTTTCACGGGCCGTTCACAACAAATTTGGGCAGAATTTATGCGAAAAACGACAATGGTGTAGGCAGGTTAGAATGTAGATAGAAAGGGGAGAAAAAGTTACGGTTGTGGGGCCTGAATGCACCAGCCAGCAACCCATGCTTCTTCTTGATTATCTTTAATAGAAACTTTGTAAAAACGCATAAATTGCGTGTTGGGGTCACCCGGCCGAATCACCTCTACATTCTGGCTGGCAAGTATGGGAACACTTGTGTTGTTTCCACCGATTCTATCGTGACCGTCTAATCTAGGGCCAGCACCACTCAGTAAGACAACCTCACCAAATTCTGCATTGGTGCCACATTGTGCCTGATCTGCACAATCGGTATTGCAGGCCAATACCCCTATCCCCTGTAGCGGTTCAGGGGACCCTTGACCCGTAACCGGGATCGGGGTGGGTGTCGGTTCCGAGACGAATAGTGTCGTGCACCCACTGGCAAGCATAAATAGCAGAAGAATGAAAATGCCAGAGAGGATTGGGAATTTGCTTCGAAGTTTGACCATAAAAATAGTATACATTGGAATCAAATTACAACAAATTTAGGTATCAAAATCACTCAGCAATTTCGGGCCAAAACAAAAAAAGCCGACAATGCGGTTTAACGCATCATCGGCTAATTGTGAATGCTTAATGATTCACAAGATTCCCGTTCAATGGGGGAGACAAAACTGAGGTTGCACAATCTGGAGAAAATACGCGCTCAGCTTTGTCACTGCCATTTGATGGCGGGGCAGGCTACTGAAGGATTGGGTAGTTTTTGACAACTTCCATCTCTGACCAGATTTTGCCAAGGCCTAAAACTTCACCCGGCCGCAAAACTGCGATACCGACAAGTACAATCGCATAAACGATATGCTCGTCTAAAATCGGGTTAAATGGAGGAGGGAACGCCGATAAATAGATAAGCATCATTTGCAATGCACCCGCATAGCCAGCAATACGCAAACCGACACCAAGCAAAAGTGAAATCCCGATCAGTAGTTGACCGCCGACGTGCAAAATATCGACAATCGGGTTGCCCGCCATCGCTTTAAAAATGCCAGCGAATGGGCCATATGCTGCAAAGTTGAGATAGCCAAATGTTGGTGATCCACCACCATTGATCCAGCCTGGACCTTCACCCGTAAACCCGAAAATGCTGTTTAGGGCTGAATATAGAAAGATGAGACCCAAGACGATGCGAAGGGTTACCCAAAAGTTTTTACCAATTGTGTTCATTATTTTTTCTCCTTTAAACTAATTGAACGGATTATTTGAGCATTTAAAATGCTCTGCATTCAGCCCGACGCTCTCTCGTCACATCTGAGAAATCATTTGGTAAAGCTGATCTAAAAGGAGTTTATCTAGGCTCCGTTTCCATTTCGTTTCCGCAAAATAAGGGTGTTACCCATTGTTCGTCTGGGCGGCTGGGATCAGGGTGAGCAAAAGCAGGAAGATGATTGAATTTTCGGGATGTTCGGTACAATAAAGGGATGAAAAGATTTTCGCATGCTGCCTCACTTTTATTACTTACGTGCCTACTCATCGGTTGTCGCAATTCGGCCGCGACACCCCCTGCAAACGAATCTGAACCGGTTCCCGAAGAGGTCGGGCCAACCGGCATCATCTATGCCATCAACCGGCCGGTCGATGCAAATCAACAGATTGTGCGTATCGATCTTGCGGCCGGGAGCGAATCGGCCGAAGTCATTTACACCGCGACCGACTTGGCCCAAATCCATGAACTAGACGTTTTTCCAGATGGCAGCCAGCTGGTTTTCGCCCAAACACCATCCCCATCTGTCAATACCGGCATCTTCGACCGTAACCTTTTATCGGTCATCGACCTAACTGTAGACAACCCAGAAGCGGAGCTGCTGCTGGGTGGCGAAGTACCCAACGAGTTTTACAACATGCCGATCGTCTCCCCCGACGGCCGCTACCTGTTTTATAGCCGACTAGGGCCAGACCGGTTAGGCATTACCGGAACCGACACCTTCTATGGCATTGAACGGCACGATTTAGAAACGGGAGAAATAACCCCCATCGTTCCGAACTCCATCTGGCCGCAGCTGTCACCAGACGGCACAAAACTGAGCTTTATCATTTTAGACATCCCCACCCAGCAGCGGGGATTGGGCATTGTCAATATCGATGGGTCAGAACCGGACCTGCTAATCGATATCGGCCGATATTTCGACATCGACTCACCGATTTTCTCACAAGACGGACAATCGATTTATCTGAGCATCGTTGAAGAGCAGCCCCAAGCGGCTCTTTGGGAACGGCTGCTAGGGATCAACATTGCGTATGCCCATACCGAGCACAACATTCCATCGACTTGGTGGGAATTAAAGCTAGACGATAGCGAGGCTGATCCGGTGCCGTTAAACACCCCTGAGCTCATTCTGGTTAACGGCCGTTTTCATCCGAGCGAGCCGTTTATGGCCCTATCTTCGGCCGAAGGAATTAAAATCTGGGATCTAGACGCAGATCAGCAAACGTACGAAGGTCTAAACCCATCAACCACATTTGGCATGCTTGAATGGGTAGCCTCTGAATGAGTTCGATGCGCCGCAACGCATCTTTGCGCCGCTACAGTTGGCTGGCGATTGGGCTGGTATTGTTTGCCCTGCTCGCAGCGAATGTTTCATGGGCAGACACCTGGGGCGCATTACGCAAGTTAACGCTCGGGGCGATTTTGTGGCTCACAGTCGCCAATATCGCCGCATTGCTGCCGATGTTCGGCCGCTGGTGGGTCATCTTAAAAGCACAGGGATACCAAGTCCCATTTTCAGCCGTGGCACGCTACTCGCTCTCCGGCTTTGCCATCAGCTACATCACCCCTGGCCCCCAGTTTGGCGGGGAGCCGTACCAAGTTATTCAGCTACAGCGCCAACATGGGATTCCGATTCCTCAAGCGACCGCATCGGTCACCATCGAAAAGATGTTGATGCTGGTCACAAATCTCGTTTTTTTGATTCCAGGGATTGCACTGCTGTTGCAAAGTCAGCTATTTGCCTCGGCCGATCTGCTAACCGGGCTGGTGCCAGGGTTAGCCGCAGCCGGGCTGCTGTTGGCCCTTTTATGGGGATGGGTCAATGACCGACGGCCGTTAACCCGTCTAAGCCATTGGCTCCCAGGCAAATGGGGGGCCTCTATCGGTCAGACCGAGGATGAAATCGCCCGTTTTTGTAGCCAACAACCGGCCCAACTCGGTTGGGCCGCCCTGATGTCTGCCCTCAATTGGCTGCTGCTAGCGGCCGAATATTTTTTGATGGCCCGCTTTTTGGGGATTCCGATCAACGGCACGCAGGCGCTTATCATGTTGAGCGTTTTTAGACTGGCCCTGTTATTGCCGATACCGGCCGGATTGGGCGCCGTTGAAGGGGGGCATGTTTGGATTTTAGAATCACTGGGGATCGGCGCAGGGGCAGAACTGGCACTGTCACTCAGCTTGCTTATACGACTTCGAGATATTTGTATTGCGGGTGTAGGCTTGTGGTTAGCGGGGGGTTACTGGGTTAAAAAGCCCCAAAGTAGATCTGGATAGTTGCTGTCTAGGTAAAGCAACAGCCCACCGCACAAACACATGCTAATAAACAGCAGAGACAATGTGCCGCCGATCATCCAGCTTTGCCAACGGCTAAGGCCAAATGAGCCGGAAGCCGCTTCCAGTTCTTCGGCCGTTGGTTCAAGCGATGAAAACGCATCTTGACCAGGGCTGACCGATTGCGGTTGAGACGAATAAGGAGGAATTGTTTTGTAGCTGCCGCCGGTATTGGCATAAGCCGCTTCACGGAATCCTTTTAAGCGAGGATCGTTTGCAAGCTCTTGCTCCTCTTCGCTCATCGGCAACAGATATTCGAAAACGACCCGAACTGTTTCACCAAAGTCGATAATGTCACCGCTGCTAAGGCGTGTGATTTCATAAATTCGTCGGCCGTTTACAAAAGATCCGTTCGTACTCCCCAAATCTTCAATGAAAAATTCCCCTTTTTGGTGCACAATGCGGCAGTGACGCCGAGAAACCTCCGCATCGGGAAACATAACGTCGTTAATTGGCTCACGACCTACAATGGTTGTATCGTTTTGTAGCAGGAAAACATGGTCAGGATTGGGGCCACGTCTTACTACGAGTCTCGGTTTCGGTGTCGACATATGGTTCTATTTTAGCTTGCTCTCCGCCATAGGCATAGCAATTATGGGTGGCGAGTGTCGGTGCATCACAAGATTCATCGAAAGTTCGATCGAATTTGCAGTATATTCCAGAGGGGAAATTTGTCAACAGACAAGCGACGAAATTTTGAGAAATCTTTATTTACGAACCAATTCCTAACGCTTTTTCAACACTCTCTTCATTATATAGAGCGGATATCGGCCGGAATCAAGCAACTGGGCCGCCGATCTTTCTGTATTCCCCGTCCAGCAATATGTAAATTAATTACCGTCCAATTGGTCTGTAAATACCCTTGTTGGATGAGGGTAAGCGGATTAAACTCTTTGAAAATTTTAAAGGTAGCAAGTCGTAGGTTGCAGGTTGCAGCCGCCTTGTCCAAACGCTCACCGCTAATATTTGATCTTTTCTATAGTGACACGAGTTACATGATCAAACAAGCTTGGACTAGCCAAGCATTTGGATGACAGCGTTTGCAACTTGCAACTTGCAACCTGCACCTCGTTAGAGGTATTTCATGCGCATGATCGTTGATGGAAAACCGGTGTCAATCAGTGAAAAAGACACCGTGCTCTCGGCTATGCTCAAAGCGGATCAGCACCCCACCGGAGGCGGCACATTGTGCTGCGGGGGTGATTGTCCGTTTTGCTTAGCCACGGTGGATGGCGTTTCGTACATCCGCACCTGCCAAGTTCCGGCCAAGCCGGGCATGGTGGTTGAAAGACACCACATGGGAGGGGAATACCCCCCGATGCCGGTTGATGATCGTCTGCGAGAAGAAGTTCATCCCCGCAATATTTTTTGCGATGTGTGTGTGATTGGGATGGGGGAATCCGGCGCTGAGGCTGCTAACGCAGCCAGCGCTGGGGGGAAAGACGTGATGACGTTGGACACCGGCGACGGGCAAGAGGCTGTGGCGATTTACGCCGGGCCATTGGTTATCGCCCGCACCGACGACGGGATGCTACACATCCATGTAAAAGAAGAAATTATTGTGGCGACAGGGGCGGCCGAAGTAATGCCTGTGGCCCCCGGCCATGATTTAGCCGGACTGATGACGAGCCGTGCGGCCGATGAGCTGTCTGCCGCCGGGCTAGACTTGGGCAAAGTGGTGGCGATTGGTACGCCGCCTGAAGATGTTGAATGCACCGTGTTAGAGGGTGAGATTGTTCGGTTCGAAGGAACTGATGGGCGTGTGAATGCCATCGTGATGCGTGGTGCGTCGGGCGATGAGACAAGTCATCCAGCCGACACCGTGGCGATGGGATTGGGCTTACACCCACGCAACGCCCTGCACAAAATGGGGGCCGACTTAGGCGTTACGGCCGTTGGTGATGCGACGATCGAACCGTTTGTGCCCCAATGCCCAACCGACCCTGAAAGCATGATTTGCGCTTGCTCCGGCATTAAATTGTCAGATTTAGACTACACGTGGGAAAGCGGCTTCCGTGAAATGGAGCTGGTCAAGCGTTCAACACTGGCTGGCACCGGCACCTGCCAGGGGATGGGGTGTATTCCGTACTTACGCTCGTACATCCAAGAAAAAGGTGGAGAGCTGCAAGAGCGCTTTACCGCCCGGCCGATGAACCGACAGCTGACGATGGAAGAAATTGCGGCCGGTGGTCATTATCACCCGACGGCGATTACCGCATTAGACGCGGTGCACCGCAAGCTGGGCGCCCAGATGGAGCGCAGTGGTGGCTGGTGGCGGCCGTGGAACTACGGCAACTTTGAAAAAGAATATTGGGCCGTGCGTGAAGCGGTTTCGATCATGGACGTTTCGACGTTGGGTAAGATGACTGTTACCGGGCCTGATGCGTTGGCATTTCTCGAACGGATTTACCCAACCAAAGTGGGCACCATTCGTGAGGGTCGTACCCGCTATGTGCTGCTACTGAATGAGCGCGGCTATGTGATGGATGACGGCTTGATCGGAAAAGTTAGCGATACCGAATACCAGTTGACCTTAACGTCAGGCGGCACCAGCCACAGCGAAATGTGGCTGCGTGACTGGGCATCTAGCTGGAAGATGGACGTGCGCATGATCAACCAGACCTATACGCTGGGTGCGATCAATGTGACCGGCCCGCTGGCTGGCAAACTGTTGGAACGGGCCGGATTATCTGAGCCGATGAAGTTTATGCGTTTTGCCGATCTCGAAATCGCTGGGGTTCCGTGCCGCGTGTATCGACTAAGTTTTACCGGTGAAGCAAGCTATGAGCTGCATCACCCGGCCGAACATTCTGTTGAACTCTGGTCGGCTCTGATGGACCTTGGCTCTGACATGGGCATCCATCCACATGGATTAGAAGCATTGACCGCACTGCGCCTTGAGAAAGGGCATGTAATCGTGGGGCAAGACACAGACTATGACTCGACGCCGCGCCGCATCCACCATGAATGGATGTGCAAGCTGGATAAAGAGTACTTTATCGGCAAGGCTTCGGTAGAACGGACCAATCGGGTTGAGCTAGACAAGATGCTCGTTGGTTTTGAAATCGAAGAAGGAGCCTGTCGCGAAGGGGCGGTGATCTGGAACGGTGAGGAGTTTGCCGGACACGTCACCTCGGCCGCCTGGTCGTTTGCCCTTAACAAGGGTGTTGCGCTGGGATGGCTCGACTTCTTCGACGGCGAACTGCCGGAAACTGTGACGATTAACGGGATGACGGCCAAACGGGTCGACGTGCCGTTTTACGACAAGGAGGCTGCTCGTGCACGCGCCTAAACAAAGAATAACAATTGACCGAATGGCGGGCACTCGCATTGTGGCGAACCC
>JAHDEB010000090.1 GCA_020629055.1 Chloroflexota bacterium | reverse complement strand
CAAAATTTCGGACAGTGCACGCTTGCAATAGCCAACGCCTGGCAAGGTGGTGTGCCGATAGTGGGGCAGATATCCGGCCCCGATTGACAATGCCCACCCCCGGCCGCGGAGCCACTCATCATCACCAATCCCCATGGCTGTGCGAAATATCGGCCGACTGTGGGCAGGCAGCATAAACCATGCCACAATCAGATCAACGGCCGGATCCCCTGTCCCCAAAACGCCCCAATCTATAATCGCTTTCAACCTGCCATTTTCAAAAAGCATATTGCCCGGCATCAGGTCCCCATGAAACCAAACTGGCGGGCCGTCCCAATCGGCCGCTTCCAGCGTTTCATTCCATATTTTTAGCGCCTGATTCAGGTCGATTAGGTTGCTCACTTCGTTGATCGCTTTGCGCGTGGTTGCGTCGCGCAATCGAATTGGATCGCCTCGATAATTTCCTGTTGGGGCGTTGGTTGTGTCGATGGCTCTTAAGGCTTTGATGAATTCGGCTAAATCTTCGGCCGTTTGGTCCGGCTCTACCAATGAATCGATGTCGGCCGTCTCCCCCTCAATCCAACGGTAAACGGACCATTCGAACGGATATTCGGCCGTAGGTTGGCCCACAACCAACTGTTCTGGAAGTTGGAGATTTAAAAGCGGGGCAAATTTGGGGAGCCATTCCTGATCTTTTTTGATTTGGCCGGTAGCCCAGCTGACCCGAGGCAATCGCACAACTAGATCATCCCCCAATTTAAACAAAATGTTATCGGTGCCACTGGCGCTTAGCGGGTGGATGGGATAGCTGCTCCAGCGAGGGAATTGCTCGGCAAGCAAATCGATGACCAATGAAACGCTGGTGTCTGCTTCATCGGCGTGTAGTTTTTGGGTTGTCATTTAAGGGGGGCAGGCTCGTAGGGGCTATGACAATCACATGGGAAAAATATATTGGAAATCAAATTGCTGTGATTGTCTCGCCCCGTAATGATAATGTTTTTTGGTATTGGGGCGAGACAATCGCAAAAACAATATCAATGAACAAGATGGTTCAGTGCGATTGTCGTACCCCCTACAAAAGATCAAACACGTGTAATGTAAGAACGGGTTTCTGTATTGACCTTGATTCGGTCCCCTTCTTTTACGAATAGAGGGGTTTTGACGACCAATCCGGTCTCAGTTTTTACATCTTTGGTTGCACCCGAAGTGGTGTCACCAGCGACCGCGTTTTCAGCCCAAACGACGTCGAATTCCATGCTTTTTGGCAAAATATAGTCCAAAACTTCAACTTCATGGAAAAGAAGTTCAAGCTCGAGATTCTCTGTTAGAAATGCCGCATCATCCCCAAAAACATGATGAGGGACGAAAGCTTGATCATAGGTTGTGCTGTTCATGAACACAAAGTTATCCCCATCATCATACAGGTATTGAACCTGTGTTTTGTCGAAGCTGACATCTTCTACACGGTCACCCGATGTGAATGACATATAGGTGATCGAGCCGGTCCGCATATTTTTGACGTTGACTTTAATTGTCGCCTTGCCACGGCCGGGCTTGCGGTGTTCGTATTCTTGTACTTTGAAAAGGTCGCCGTCTTGCGTAAAAGCGGTGCCACGGCGCAGTTGATTTACATCGATCATGATTTTTCCTGTTTAATTAGACTTTTTAGGTGTTAATACCCTGAAAAGTCTTGTATTCATATGTTTGTTCGGGTAGACGGCAAGCTCTTTACGCTTAATTTTATGCAAGACGCTAATTGTGGCAAAAATTATTGCTCTTCGTCTGTTTTCTGGTTTTTTGCGGCCGCAGCGCTAGACAGAGCCACACCTAAACCTGCTCCAATCGCGACGCCCAAGCTGATGCCCATTGCTAAATTGTCGGTGGCAATTCCGATGCCTGTCCCGATCGCGATACCTGCACCGACACCAATCGGTAGATAGGCGGTCGTCTTACTCTCTGATTCTTTGTTGTATTCCTCTTTGCCTTCTTTGTCACTCATCATCATTTTCCTTATTTTGCTTGTTAAATTGAGCCAAGTTTTTTGCATTGTCTTAAACGTGTGATCCGTGTGATCATTGAAACACGCTTTTTAAAACTTGGCTAACAGTCAAAATCTTATATCATTCGTTTCACTTCACATAATACGGACGGATCACATACTATGTTACGCAAAATATCACGATGGGTTTTAAGAATTTTAGGTTTGCTGTTGGTTATTGTCTTTGGCTGGGCGACTGTGGCTGGGGCAAGACCAATCGCTTTAGAGCCAGTTATACCAGACGAAGAGGCAGGAGCTGGTTCTCGTTCTATTGTCCCAAGCTATACCGGACTGTTGCGTGAGTTCCCAGAGTTGGAAGCACAAGAGGCGGCCGAAGTTGAACTGGGGCGCCAACTGTTTTTCGACCCCGTTCTCTCATCTGATAACGACATGAGCTGTGCCACGTGCCATCAGCCGGATCACGGATTTAGTGACGGCCGTCAGCTGGCCCAAACAACGGCCGGAATCGAGTTAGCGCGAAATACCCCCACCTTGTGGAACGTCGGATATTTAGGCGAAATTTTTCATGATGGGCGTGCCTCATCCCTTGAAGAACAGGCAGAAACCGCAATTACTGAGAGCACTGAAATGAATGCTGACCCGGCTGAGGTAGTGGCCGAGCTCGAAGCGATTTCAGCCTATGTTGATTTATTTGATGCGACCTATAGTGATGGTGTGACGTTCGACAATGTGACCTCCGCATTGGCCGCGTTTGAACGGACGCTGATTAATAACAATGCCCCATTCGACCGGTATGCCAACGGGAATTTTGATGCCCTGACACCGGCACAACGACGTGGACTCACCCTCTTCCGCTCCGGTGCCACCCGCTGTTTCGAGTGCCATGCGAACCCCACTTTCCATACCGATACGTTCCGTGTGATTGGGGTACAAAGCGATGATCCCGGCCGAGCTGGGGTCGCTGACAACGGGATAGAAGGATCGTTCCGAGTGCCTTCGCTACGCAATGTCGCTTTAACCGCGCCATATATGCACAATGGAGAGTTTGAAACTTTAGAAGATGTGATCGATTTCTACGCCGATGGTGGAGGCCGACAATTTGGTGATACCAACGACAAGATCGATGCGTTTATTCAGGGATTTGAGCTTAATGATCAGGAACGGTCAGATTTAGTCGCTTATTTACACGCCCTGACAGATGAGAGCCAACTGCCGGAAGTGCCTGATGTGGCGCTGTCTGGACTACCGGTGGCAAAAAGTAGCCTCAGCTCCGGCCGGGCTGTTTCCGCCAGCATGAATCGTGAGCCACGCGAAAACACCAATACGACCCGTGAACCGATGACGATTACGGCCGATCCATCTTTGCCGTTGCAGTACGCGATTGATGGTGCACAACCGGGGGACACGATCATGATCCCCTATGGAACGTATCATGAACGATTGGTCATTGATGTGAGCGGCCTCACGATTTTGGGCATTCCAAATGATGCCGGTGAATATCCGGTTTTCGACGGCCAAAACAAGCTGCCCGAAGCGGTGATCGCATCTGGTAACGATTTTGAGCTGGGTTATTTAACCGCAATTAACTACACAGACAACGGCTTTTTAGTTGAAGGTGTTACCAACCTGCACATGCATCATCTAAATACCCACGACACCGGCGTGTACGGCATTTATCCGGTGAAGTCGACCAATGTTTTAGTCGAGCATGTGGTCGCGAGCGGGGTAAATGACGCCGCCATTTATGCGGGGCAGACTGAAAATGTGATCGTGCGCCATTGCGAAGCTTATGACAGTGTCATCGGGGTTGAAATCGAGAATACGATTAACGGCGATGTGTACGACTGCTATATTCATGACAACGCTCTCGGCATTTTGTATGTGGTTTTGCCGAACTTGACATCTAAAGTTTCTCGCATTGGCAAGGTGTATAACAACCGCGTCGAAAACAACAATCGGTTTAATGACGGCCCCCCTGGCAGTACTGTTGCGGCTGTCCCCCCTGGCACCGGTTTGCTCTTGTTTGGATCAGACAATATCGAGGTCTATGACAATAGCTTTACCGGCAATAAGACAACCGGGACCGCTTTGTTTAGCCTAGCCACCCTTTATTCCCCCGATGAACTGGACGTTCACCCGAACCCAGAGAATAATTGGCTGCATGATAACGAATACGATAACAATGGATATGACCCTGACCCATTTGTGAAGTCTTTAGGGATTCCGACCGGGGATATTTTGTGGGATGGAAATGGCTGGGGCAACCAGTTTGATGAACCCGATGCAACCGGTGGTTTCCCGCCGTGGATGCCAGGTAGCTCTACGCCAACCTTCTTTGCCCGAATTTATTACCGTTTGTTGCAAGGGGTATTGGCGCTCGTTGGTTAGATGATTTTCGAGGTTTATTCGGTGGATCATGCAGCCTAGATTTGTGGCTGCATGATCCGCCTAAAGCGAATCTAATGGGAGCATGACACGTATAGTTGGGTATGAAAGAAATTTATATCATCAGTGATTTGCACTTAGGGGGAGACGGTCAGCTTCAGGTGTGCGATTACACGGCCGAAATGGTTGATTTCTTGAGATTGCTAGAAGAGAGAGGACGCGAGAATGATCAGATTGAACTGATTATCGCCGGAGACACGTTTGGATTTTGGGAGCTAACGACCATTCAGGGAAATGAACGCATCGATGAGATAATCGCCCATCATCGGCCGATCTTTGATCAAATCCGTAAGACAGGTAAGCGAATCAAAATAACGATGATGGTCGGCAATCATGATTACGACCTAGCCTGTGATCCGGTTTATGCGCATAAGCTGGCCGAATGGCATATTTTTCTCGATACATCGCTGACAATTACCCGAAAAATCGGAGACCATAAAATATGGGTCGAGCATGGTCAGCAAGTTGATGTTTATAACGCATCCCCTGACTATCGAAACCGATATGCCCTGCCATTGGGATACTTTATTACTGAATGGATTGTAGGCGGGGCGAGCCGTCACTCTGAGTTTGGAAACGGAAACTGGTTAAAGGATATTCGTTCAATCGGAACGATGCAGATTGTAGATTGGGTGTTTTCCAATTACTTTTATCGTGAAATGAACCTGTTTTTTCGCTGGTTACTGCTCCCGTTTTTAATGCTGTTTGGTTTAACCGTTTTTGCTGTGATTGGTCAGATTCTGCTGCTATTTGGTCTGTATGAAGTCAATTTTGCGCTTGAAAACTTTATTTATGATTACTTTGGATATGTCGGAGACGCATTTTCATGGCTCATGACGATCAACATGGGCATCTTTTTCTTTTTGGTGATCTTGGCCTTCCCCGTGGGTTTAATTTTTAGGGATGTCAGGTCAGCCCTTTATCGCTTTCGCATTTTGACCAGCGATCAGGATGAAGATGCGCTAAACGCAGATTCAAACAGACCTTATTTTGAACGTGCCAATCAGGTGTTTCGTGAAAATGAAGATGTGGGGGTTTACGTTTTTGGCCACACCCATCAGGCGTTGTTGCATCGGCAGGATGACGGCCGCTTGATTATCAACACCGGTACATGGTTAAAAATCTTGCGTCGGGTGCGGGTCCGCATAGGCTGGCTGCCCGGTGTCTATGTACCTACATTTAGGCTAAATTACTTTAAATTCTCTGGGCGGGATGAGGATATGCACGTCGACTATGTCGAGATAAAGAAGGAGCCTGAAGAGGAGCTGACGGCGTTGCAGAAAACGTTGATTTGGAGCCGGCAGATTCCAGAAGGGGAATACATCCCTTTGAGAACTGTGGTTCGAAATCCTGAAAAAAACAAAAAAGACCCGGCCGAATAAAAATCCAGCCGAGTCTTCTATATCTATTCTATCTACTCTTATTTAAAGATCGTGTCTATGCGTCTTGTGCTTCGGGCGCTGTTACACCGTTGCCCCGATTTCGTTGTCCTTTGCCACGACCGCCGTGTTTTCCACCACGTCGCCCTTCTGGAGCATTTTCAATTAACTCAGCTTGTTCGGCCGTAATGTCACCATTGGCAACCGCTTCTGAAAGAGCATCCGCTTTTGCTTCAGCCATTGCCGCTCGGGCTTCTTCTTTCGTTAAGCCAGCTTCTTCAAGAAGTTCTGATTTGCTTGTACCAGCGTCTTTCGCCGCTTCCAGTTCTTCAACGGTTAAACCGAGTGCTGCAGCTGCGGCCGCTTTTTTATCGAATACCGCATTAAATGCCTTTTTAGCTTCATATAAATCGATCTGTTCTTGAGTAATGTCACCATTTGCCAACGCTTCGGCAAGGGCTGCATCTTTAGCCGCGTCTTTTGCTGCTTCAAGTTCTTCGACCGTTAATCCCAATTCAGCTGCGAAAAGGGCTGCTAGCTCTTCACGAGTGCTGTCTTCTGTGGCTGCGTCACGGACCGCTTCTTTCGCTGCAGTCAATTCATCTTCGGTGATGCCAAGCTCTGCAGCTAGAAACTCTGCACCTTGCCCCCGATTGCCACGTCGGCCGCGGTGTCCATCTCGTGGTCCCCGATCGTGTTCAATATCTGTACCATCATCAAGCGATATGCCAAATGCACTATTAAATTCAGAGTCTGCGCTCACGTTGGCCGTGCTAAAAACCGCTCCGCCAATAAGTAGTGTCAAAAGCGCACCTAAACCGATGTAAAACCATTTGTAATCTTTCATTTTAAGATCTCCTGTTGATCGTGTTTTCATTTCATGCTAGGCGAAATCTCGTGTTCGCCTTTGATGACAGAAGAGTAACCTTCAAATGTTAGGAAATTGTTTAGATGGTGTTGGGATAGTTTGAATGCTGAAATTAACATTTTTTGAACCGTATTTTTAAAAAATGACCGATAATTTGAAGATATGATTGAAATGGGTGTTAACCAAGCAACAGCGATTAAACCCTTATAAATACGCTTTTTCAATTTTTTAAGATGAAATTCTGATTCCATTTATGAGGGCTTCACCTTGGCGTCTATATTCTTCGATTTCTTCACAGAGCCCGCAAAGCCAGTCATTATAATACCTTAGTACTACTGAATATTTATGATCAATATTCAAGAGGCCTAAAAAAATTTAAAGGGTTCATTCTCCATAACAACAGTGTGAAGATGCAGAAAAAGCTAATATCCTCAATCCATATTGACCCAACTCAAGGTCAAGAACAAACAACGCATGCGTTAACCGCAAATATAACAACTCGGCAGGGGTTTGATTTGCACATTGCCGCCATTTCCCAGAAAAAACAGGGAAGTTACGCGTCAATTGATACACCTCGGAAAACACTCTTATCATTTGTGACCAGCCTGCAAAATGGTTCGGAGCGTTCAATTGAGCAAATAATTCACCGAGCGATTAATTTGGTGACAATTTCAACTGGCGGTTACACCAAACGGCGTGGGGGCGCGCCTTGTGGTTTAACGGCCGGTATTTTGTTTCAAGATCAGCTTTATACAATTAAGATCGGATCTGGCGAAATTTTATGCCTTCACCAAAATGGATTGAGGTTGTTAACACAGGCCAATCGGCCGATGGGTCAAATTTGGCTAGGTGAAGCGAAGGACTTAACCCTTCAGCAAGTTAATATGCAAAAGATTCAGCTAGGGGCTGATTCTACCGTTATTGTTTGCCAGCCAAATTTAGTAAATGGAATTGTCGACAAGGGTGAAATCTTTAAGCAGACAGTCACTGAAATGGCAAAAGGGCCAAATGACCTTGCTAAAAATATCGCACATTGGGCGAAGCTAGATGGTATTTCTCAAGGGTTGACGATGGCGGTGCAACACTGCCCACCTTTGGCAGAACGGAAGAGTGTCATTGAAGAAGCGATCGATTTGGCTGCAGCAAATAAAGTCGACCCGGTTACCGCGCCTAGCCCATCCGTTGAGCCAACCCCAAATGCATCGATTGTTCCTGAACCTGTGCCTGTCGCACCGGAAGAAACGCTAGTCATTGAACCTACTTTAGAAGATGAGGCTCGAGAATCCCCCGTTGTAGAGCCTGTTGAGGAAGAGCCGGCCGCTGATAAAGTGTTTGAGACGATGGTTGGTGAACCGGCTCTTGTTTTGCAAGAGACAGCTGAAACTGAGACTGTTGATGAACTGATTCCTGAAGATGACGGCCCAGATACCCCAACTGTAGGAACCGATCCTGATTTGGAAGAGCTGGTCTTAAAAAATACTGAATCTTCCTTATCATCAATGGTGCAACTCGCCAGTGAAGATGACGCAGAGCCTGGTTTTGACCCGATTCCATCTTTGGATGAACTACCGCTGATGCCAGAGAGCCTGATTATTCAGTCAAAGCCTAAACAAACACCACCAAAAGAGAATCACGTTGTCGCAGAGCTGGTAGAAGAGGAGCCATTTTTTGAAGAGCCAGATGCTGATCAAATTATTCACCCTACACAAGCTGAAAAGCCAAATGAGCCGATTGGAAAACCTGCTGTACAAGCGAAACAGGAGCCTGTTCAAAAGAAACCTGAAACCCAGATTGAACGTTTGTTGAATGAACGGCGTCAGGCTCCCGCCCCGCCCCCTCAGCCACAACCGGTGTTAGAAGAAGCGAAATCTGAAGTTATGGGGCTTGAAGCTGCTCCGGCCGTTGATCTGATGCCAAATGCATTGGTTGAAGAACAGCAGATTACGATTGAGGAGCGGCCGAGCGAAATTGAAAACGACATCACACCTGAAAAAAGCCAAGAGAGCCACCTGAAGGCAAGACCGATATCAACAAAAACTGAACCAGATATTGAAATCGAGCCATCAGTCGTGTTGCCATCAAATGTTATCGAAGTTGATTTGATGGACCCTGTTCACCTATCAAACCAAAAAGTTGAA
The DNA here is from genome assembly GCA_020629055.1 of Chloroflexota bacterium. Taxonomy (GTDB): domain Bacteria; phylum Chloroflexota; class Anaerolineae; order Promineifilales; family Promineifilaceae; genus WTJY01. The sequence goes on along the minus strand of JAHDEB010000090.1, from coordinate 13,553 downwards.
TATCCACAGATCGAAGAAGAGGATGATCTAGATACTCAGCGAATGGAGCCGGTTTCTGCATCAGTGACGGCCCCTGTTTTTGTAGAGACTCCGCCAACTCCGCCTGCGGCAAGCGAAACGCACACGGCCAACTATCTAGATGAAGAGTTGATTACCCCTCAGCAAAATACTGTTGATGTCACTGAACTTGCTGATCGATCTAGATTGGTCAGATTATCGATGATGGGGGCAGCTGGCCTGTTTATGTCAGTCATTGCGATCGGCATATTTTTGACATTACAACGTATTATTTTTGCAGATGGGTCGATTTTAGATGAATCTACCCAACCTGCGCTGGTATCGGCCGAAACTTTGCCAGAGGCAGAACGAGGAAGCGACGAAGCCCTTGTTCCCGCTGAAAACTCTGGGCCAACGGTTGGGTATTGGACACAAGGGACCTCGAAGATTGAGTACAAGATTTATCAAGGAAATGGATTAGGTGCTCGTGGCTTAATATCATTTGCGGTGGGCGGCGTGCAAAACCAAGATGGTTCTGTGGCTGAACGCGCCAAGAATATTTATGCTTGGCCCGGATCAAGCTTTGACTTTGAAAATCATGATCGAGGGGCAACGTTTGGCGTTAATGAAAGTTCAACCTTATTTTTAGACTCAACCCAAGGAACTGTACGGCCGGAATTAGACCGACTGTTTGGTATCGCTGAAAGTAGCGCCGGCTGTATGTCGATCAACTATCGATCGGTAGACCAACCGGTTGTCATGGCTTGCTATAGCGGTACATGCCGTTGGAAAGGCCCATTAAATCGGAATTTCGATATTCCTGCTGGACAAAGACTTGCTATTTTAGCCAATTCACGGTCAGACGATGGGGTTGTTTTCGAACCGATTTATCGGACAGAAGCGACTGTATTTGCCAAAACATTGTCTATCATTCCGCAAGCTGACGAAATTGCGACCCAGTGTGTGCAGCCATACATCGAAGAAGGCCGACAGCTAACGGTTGAAGAAACGACCGCAATTGCGGCCGGAATTTCAGCTGGGTTTTCAAAACAAATCGGTTATGCGATTCAAGGGAACACCAATTCTCGCCGTATCATAGATTCGGGTGACTCACTAAATGTTCGTGGCTTAACACGGGTTTTAGTTGGTGATGCTGAAAACACGACCAACCCTGTCGATTTTGAGTTTTACGCATGGCCCGATGCGGCGATTCACTTTAATCCCAACCTACCTTCAGACCAGTTTGAAGTTGGGGATCATACGGCGATATTTTTGAACTCGTCCGGAACAACGGTCAGACCTTATGTGGCGGATATCTTTGGGACTGCGGTGACTGAAAATGGCTGTATGTCGATGTATTACGAAACTGCAGATCAACCTCTTGTTATCTCTTGCTACTCTGGAACATGTCAATGGAATGGTGCTTTGGACCGGAAATATGATATTCCTGCCGGGCAAAGGTTAGAGATTCTCGGTAATCCAAGATCAGACGCTGATGTTAAATTTAGCCCGGTGCTAGAAACAGAGACCTCTGTCGTAGCACGAACCGTCGGCTCTATCCCGGCCGGACGTGTGCTTGCAGACATCTGTGTCGAACCTTATTTGATTGAGTTTGAAGAAGCGAAGCAACCTCCGATAATAGAAGTAGAAGCGACACCGGAAGCTGAAGAGGAACTGGAAGTAGAGGAAGAAGACGGGGACGTTGAAGTTGCTGAAGAAGATGTGACAGGTGAAGACGAATTAGAGTCTGAAATAAGCGGTGAAGAGGATGAATCCGGCATCGAGCCTGAAGCAACTGATGTTCCAGCATTGGTCATAACCCCTGAAAGTTAACCCCCTGTTGTTTATTAGACCGCAAAGTTAAAACCAAAAAGCCCACTTGATATACGTATCAGGTGGGCTTTTTTTGTTGGGCTTGATGATTTAGTTTGACAAGCTTTTAATACGGTTTGAAGCAATCGTTTTCGGTGGGTCTATCATTAGGGGAAGGGTAACCGTAAACGTTGACCCTTGACCCACAGTGCTATAAACGGTCAGGGTGCCGTTGAGTATCGTTGTAATATTTTTTGTAATGGCCAAACCCAATCCGGTGCCGGAAAATGATCGAGATAGAGAGCTATCAACCTGTCTAAAGGACTCAAAAATATGGGGTAGTTCTTCGGCCGGAATGCCGATGCCTGTATCTTGAATCGCGATTTGCACGTGATCGGCTAAAAGCGTTGTACTGATCGCTATCGATCCGTTTTCAGTGTATTTAACCGCATTGCTGATCAAGTTGAGCAAAACTTGCTTTATTTTTTGCTCATCAGAAATAATGTTTAACTTTGAAGTGGGATTGTGAATGACCAAGCTGTTTTGATTGGCTTCCAGCATCGGTTGCATCGTCAACGTTACATCATGAATCAAGTCAATCAAATTAAATGGCTGGATAAATAGCTCCATCTTGTCCGCTTCAATTTTTGATAAGTCGAGAATATCATTGATTAAGGTCAGCAAATGTTTGCCGGAAATGCGGATGCGATCAATATCTTCTAGGGCGAACTCTTCAAGGTGGGGCTGTTCAGCGTGCTCTTCAATCAACCCCTCGCTGTAACCGATAATCGCATTGAGAGGGGTGCGCAGTTCGTGACTCATATTGGCTAAAAACAAACTTTTTAAAGCATTAGATTCTTCCGCTTCGTTTTTGGCTCGAATGAGCTCATTGTTCATCAGAAAAGTACGTTGGACCGAGTAGCGCAAAATCATGACCATCAGTAAAAACAGAGCAATCGTGATCAGCCCTTTTGTATAGGGGTCATATTGATCGGGTGCGTCAATGTAATAGCTGCCGATTTCTAGGTAGACAAGCAGGAAAACCCATCCCACCGTAAGACCGCTGAAGATGACGAGATACTTGCGCGTCATCAAAACGCCTATCGCTAAAATGATCGGGTAAATGCCTTGAAGGCCGATGTCATTGATACCCCGTTCGGCCATAATGCCGACAACACAGGCTCCGTAGGCGGATGAAAGAACAATCATGACGGCAAACTGGGTTTTTCCTCTTCGAACCAAGAAGAGCGAGAGGAATGAGACACCACCGATTAAACCTGTTGTAAAGACGTGCACCCAAGATTGGCGTAATACGAAGAACGCCATCAAGTAGATGCATATGAAGCAGCCAGACAGAAAGCTGTACCATGTAATCGAAATAAACAGACTTTCGAATTCATCGTCAGTTGTGGGGGGTGATAGAAATGGGGGTAGGTAATTTTCAAATTCTTTTAGATAGAATTTGGCCCGCACCCCAAAGGGAATGTTTGGTTTATTATTCAGATCCTTCAAAACAGATTTCTGGGTTTGATGTAATCAAAACACCCCGGCCGAATTCGTTTTCCAATGGAATTTCACATGTTACGCTAGGTGTACCGTTGCTTCGCGTTTCTTTTGGTCGGCCAAAGCTGAGTGTTAAATAATCGGCATAAGGCCCATCGGATGGACCGTTGACGCCATCGTCATCCCCGTTCCCTTCGCCTGGGTTGCTGCCACCGGGGCCTTTGATGTAGCCAACGCCTAAATCTTTCATTTCATCATCTAACAAAGCTGGCCCCCAATTTTCATTGGCCAACCATAGTGTTATGAGCGTGGCTGTGTCGGTATAGGTGCCTCCCCAAACAATTTCTTGGTCTTTCTCCACATCGTAACAAACTCGACTTAAGCGGGCGGGGCCATAACTGCTGTCACTCCCCTGATGCCCTACAAAATTGTTGTCAGCCATGTCTTGGCTATGAATGCGAGCTGCGTGTGATAAGTTGTCCGGCCGGTTGAGTTCTGGCGATCCGGCGTCTTTACGGGCATTTTGAATCGCTTCTTCTACGGCATTTTCAATATCAATATCGGCCGATTCAATAATCGTATAGTTACAAGATGGTGTTGGTGACGCGGTCGGAGTGGGTGTGATTGTGGGTGTCAGTGTCGGATCGAGCTGAATACGGGGAAGATACGCGAGGCTATCAGACGTTTGGCCCGACGCTGCATTGGAATTAATCCAAAATAAGGCAATTAGGGCAAACAGTAGGCTGGTGGAAATGACGATTTGAAGAGATTTGTTCATAAGAACTCCGAAATTGAATATGTTGAAGAAGTAGAATAGATGGTCCCTGCTTTAACGACCATAGAACATCTATCCCCTACGACATTGGTACCATTATTTTCTTGCGAACCAGCATACCAAGAAAAAGCTATTTTTAGAAGGCTCCAATTGAGGTTCAACCGATAGGGGATAAGCATGGCGGGATTTCGTTGGGTAAATATAGGAGAAAACTTGCGTTTTGACTCATATGGGGCATTGTTAAAGCGTGGCTGAATAAAATTAATTAGAGCTTAACGGAAGCGTTGTTTAGAAAAAATTAGCACGTGAAGAAAGGAGAGAACCATGTCAAAGATAGTTGACTCTACCCCTCGGGCGGATCAGTTTAGGATGCCGGGTGAATTTGAAAAGAAAGATGGCTGCTGGTTGGGATGGCCGGAACGGCCGGACGTATGGCGAAATGGGGGGAAATCTGCCCAGAAAGTGTGGGTAGAGATCGCTAGAGCGATCGCCAAAAGTGAACGGGTGACAATCGCCGTGTCTCATCAGCAATATGCCAACGCAAGGGCAATGTTGCCACCGGAGGTCCGTGTGGTTGAAATGAGCACCAATGATGCTTGGTTTAGAGACATGGGGGCGATGTTCTTGGTCAATGATGAGACCGGCGAGACGCGGGGTTTAGATTGGGGGTTTAATGCATGGGGTGGCCTAGAGGGTGGTTTATATTTCCCATGGGATAAAGATGATATGGCGGCCGAGAAAATGTGCGAGATCGAGGGGCTCGATCATTATCGCGGCCCGATGATTACAGAAGGGGGCGGCCTGCAATGTGATGGGCAAGGAACTTTACTCACAACAGAGTCAGTGATTTTGAACCCAAATCGCAACCCCGGGTTGAGCAAACAACAGGCGGAGCAAATCTTTTATGATTATATGGCGATTGATAAAGTGTTATGGTTGCCCCGAGGCTGTAAGTTTGATGAAACGGATGGCCATATAGACGATTTGGCCTGTTTTGTGGCCCCGGCCGAAATATTATTGTCTTGGACAGATGATGAGAACGACCCCCAATATGAAGTTTATGCGGAAGCTTATGAAATTTTGAATCAAGCGACTGATGCACGGGGGCGCAGTCTAACCATCCATAAGATTCACCAGCCTAACCCGGCTGTGTGGACGGCTGAAGAAGCTAGTCAGGTCGATATTACGGCCGATGCGACCCAAAGGCTTGACGGATATAAAGTGATGGGATCGTATATCAACTATTATGTGGGTAATTCGGTGGTCGTTGTGCCTGAATTTGATGACCCATATGACCAACCGGCTCAACAGCTTTTGGGCAAACTTTTCCCGAACCGAGAAGTGATTGGGATTAAGAATGCGCGTGAAATCTTGCTGGGGGGCGGTAACATCGCCTGTATTACCCAGCCTCAATATGGAACGTGAAGTAGATGGTGGTTGTCCAAATCAAAACCCCTTCGTACAAAGTAAAAGTATCGAAGGGGCGGTTAATCAGCTTGCGTGGCCGCTAAAGGTACAGGTCTCCCTGAGTGATTTAGCTGTTGTTTTGCAAAAAAGTTTCCCAACGTTTTTTTACAACCCGCATCATGGCGGGATAAACGATTGTGTAGCGAAAAGGCTTAATGAGTGCCATGTATGCCCGGCCGAAAAGCCCTTTAGGTTGCACATATATGGCCAGCTGGACCGTACTTGTTTCGTTGCTTAAAGGCACTCTGCCCAAATGCAAGGCTGCGTGTACCGTTTTGTTTTCGATTTCTAGTAACGACTCGTTTTCTAGATAGTAAACGGGGGTAAACTCTGCCCCGATAGGAATCGGCATCTCGTCGGCCGTCAATCCTTCTTCTTGCGCATAGCGATGACGAATTGTTCCAGGAATCAATGCTTTATTGATGACCGGCTCGTCGTCCCAGCCGAATAAATTTCCCAAAAAATAGCGAAGCTTGAACAATGCCCCGGCCGCGCCTCCTTCTTGCAGATGGCTCAGACCGGTCATCATTTCATTTTGAAATTGGATCAAACTGTGTTCTGGAGCCATTTCAATCGGGAAACGCCAAACGTCTTCAACTTCGAAATCGGGCAACAGCTCGTGGGCGCGCCAACTATGTTTCATATGTTCACTGACGGGCAATTGCGCATTTTGACCTTTTTCTGTGTTTATTCCGGCTGTCCTTGTTGTCATCGATTTTCTCCTTTGGAATGTTTGGCTCGTTTTGTCTGAATGAATAAAGGTTGCACAGGCGCTTCCATAAAATTGTATTTGGGCCCCGCAGTGAAATTGAGTCAGCTGCGAGGCCTGAATGTCATTACTGATTTATGCTTCTGGATCGGCCGTTAATCGGCCGCCGCGTACCGTTGCGCCAAGGGCGAGACCACTGCCGACAAGAACCAAATTCTTGATAATGTATTGTCCTTCTAGTGTTAAACCGTAGGGGAACTGGGTCCATACGACATTTGGCAACACAAGGAGTGGTAGAGCTGTACCGGGCATTTGCAAAAACAACAGTAGCAATGTGAATCGCATAAACTTACCCGTGATTAGGCCTAGCCCGATCACCACTTCCCAAATCGCTAAAACAGGAATAAACCAAGCTGGGTTCACAAACGGGGTCGTGTTACGCACAAGTTCTTCGGCCGGACTTAAGCCCGGTACGATTTTTAAAGCACCGAACCAGAAGAAGATGATCCCTAAACCGATACGTACGATTGTCAGCGCGTGAGCCGCCATCCACTGGGTTAGCCATATGTCGATTGTGTTGTACCAGTTGTAAATTTTTTGATTTGCAGTCATTACTGCCTCCTGAACTTAATTTATAGCTGTATTTTAAGCTTTGAGTTCGGGGCGGGGTAGAGGGGTTCTGCTGGGGCCAGGGTATAAGTAAAACTTTTAACCGTTTGCCCTTTTAGTTAGAAATAAAGTGATTGTTCAGCTTTCAAAATGCCGGGAAAAGCGTAGGGGTGAAAGAAGCGGCGACAAATTTATGCGATCCCTACAACGTTTAATCCCGATTCTTACACCCCACTGAATAATTACGAAATAAAAATGGGATGGGCCGAAATTTTCCTAAAACGACCCATCCCCGGAGGTGCCCCATTCAGGAGCCTTTATGCTAAAACTGTTAAGTACGATTGGTTGGTTACCAAACGCCGACCAACCCAAGAACGCCTATCGGCAGAATGATGGTCCATTGAGGCAGAATCCAGAGTGTGCGGGCTTTGAAATAATATGCGCCAACCATCCAAAAGATCATGGCGAAAATGATATACAGAATCGAAATTGCCCAGACGGTGCTATACAAGGCTGAGATTTGAAATAGCCCGGCGTAAATAAATAGCAGACTTGTGAGCAGCAGCACGGCCGAAATCATGTGCCAGACGGTTAATAAAGTCGCCTTAATTTCATCATTTAGATTACTGGCTAAAAATGGCCGAATCGGGTTGATTTGCCCAGCGAAAATATGGACAAACGTGGTGAATAAGCACAAACTTCCCGCGATAACAATCCAACTGTTCATTTGATTCCTCTTTGCTAGGCTTAAGGCAAACGGTGTTGTTACAGAAATAGGACCCGATTAGAGTCCTATTTTGCTGTACTTTGGACAATGAGGCGAGTCGTTGTTGCAGCTGAACCGATACTTGCGCCTCTATTGCGCAAGCTTATTCAAGTAAACGACCTTCAACTTCGATTTCTTTGTCGTCTACCCAGCTTTCCAATTCTAGTGGTAATGGGGCAACGTCCCATTCTTGAATGACTTGCTCACCGTCTTCGCTGAAGATGACCACAAAATTCTTGGTCAATGCAGGGTCAAGCTCAGGGTAATCACTGCGGTTATGGGCACCACGGGTTTCGCGGCGCTCAATTGCACACCGGATGGTGGCTTCGGCCGAAACAAGTGACGAACGTAGGTCAAGGGCTAAGGCTAAATCTTGGAATCCCTCACTCGACGGCCGGACGTCTAGATCGGCCGTTGCTTCTCGAATTTGATTCAGTTCATCTAAACCGGTGAAGAGTGACTCTTCATTGCGTACCACACCACAGTGCAGCCACATGACGTTGCGTAAATTGCGTTGCAGCGGCCGAGCCATTTCTGTTCCGGGTTTTATCAAGTTGTCGAGATCTTCATGGGCGGCCAAAATGACGCTGTTATTCCGATGTTGACTCGCTAAAGTTTGGGAATAATGTGCTGCACATTCACCAGCAATCCGGCCGAAAACAACCGTTTCAGCGAGCGAATTGCCACCCAAGCGGTTGGCACCATGCATGCGGCTGGTGACTTCCCCGGCCGCGAATAGACCGCTGACGCAAGTGGCGTGGGTGTCGGGGTCAACAACCACACCTCCCATTGTGTAATGGGCTGTAGGGGCAACTTCCATCGGTTCTTTGCTAATGTCCATTAATTGATGCTCCAGAAACTGCCGATACATACGCGGCAACTTTTCGATGATAAACGCTTTGTCTTTATGGCTAATATCTAGGAAGACGCCTCCATTGGGGCCACCTCTTCCTTCAGCGATCTCTGTATAGTTTGCCAGAGCAATACGATCTCGGGTTGAGAGTTCTTTCCTAGCCGGATCGTACTTTTCCATAAATCGTTCACCATTTGCATTAAATAGACGGCCGCCCTCCCCTCGAACCGCTTCAGTGACCAATGTTCCGGCGATCGCTTCGGGTGCGACCATGCCTGTGGGATGAAACTGAACAAGCTCCATATCAGCCAATTCAGCCCCAGCTTGCAACGCCAAATACATCCCGTCACCGGTATTCTCATCCCGTCGAGATGAACTTCTGCGCCACAACCGTGTGTGACCACCAGCGGCCAGAACGACGCTGTCTGCCAGATAGACGGTCCGTTCGCCCGTTTGCAGATTAAATGAAAACGCTCCAAAACATTGGCCGCCATCTACTAAAAGTTGTGAAACATACTGATTTTCATGGATCGGAATCTGTAGCTCGTCTACTTTGTCTGCCAAGCCAAATAGCATCGCTCTGCCGGTGTAATCACCTACATAACAGGTGCGACGCCAGGTGTGGGCACCAAAAAAGCGTTGATCTAAATCACCATTTTCATTTTTGGCGAATTCGACCCCATATTCAGCTAGCTCCTCAATTGCACGGGGTGCATTTTTTACCATGAGCTCAACCGTGCGCGGATCGCTCAGGCCGTACCCTTCTTTGAATGTGTCTGCAAAATGCTGTTGCCAACTGTCCTCAGGATCGTTGGTGCCTAATGCGGCGTTGATGCCCCCGGCCGCAAGCACCGTATGTGCGTCTCGCTTTAAGCTTTTGCCGATGATAACCACATCGCTGCCCGCTTCATGGGCCGCAATGGCTGAACGTAGGCCTGCACCGCCTGAACCGATGACCAATACGTTTGATACGTGATATCTATGCTTCATGTTTTTCATAGTGGGTTTAGTAAAAGGGCACCAGGATCGTTGTATATATCCTGATGCCCAAGTGATAGAAAAAAGGAGGAATGTTTCTCAGACAAACTCAATCGGGTTTGTTGATTGAATTTGTTGAATAGAAGCGTAATGGATTTAAAAATTTATAGTTAGAGGCTATTGGCTGTAGGGTGGTATAAGGTAAGCTTATATCACTATAGACTGGGCAAGCATTGATCAAGTCTGAGGAGCGGTTAGGGTGCATGAAAGCTCAGTTGTCGCTTGTCAAAAATTAGGTTTAGGTGGCACGATTCGCTGTTAGACTTGACTCGTCTTTTAAATAAGTTGAAGGTTTTCGATATGAATCCGTTTTATCTTGCATTAGGTTCTTTATTTATTGGAGCGATAGTTTTTCTTAAAGTAACTAAAAAGGAAAGCTCGCAAGTTGCTTACTATCGAGAGCTGGTACGCCAAGCTGTCAAGCAAAAGGGTGTGACCGACGTGGAGGTAGAAATAGTTTTGCGAAGCCCCTTGCAAAATGCCTATTTATTTACAACTCGATATAAAGATGTAGATGGGCAAGCGTTTATGCAGAAAGTAATAATTGTGACTCGAGGAGGGCACAAGGAAAAACTATTTTGGGGAGACTTATTCATCCCCACCCAAGATCTGAATTCTCCTGAGATAAAACAATGATGCAAGCGATAACCTTTCAAAGACTCAATATATTTTTAGCGGTGTGCCAGCAGGGTAGCTTTAACAAGGCGGCCGATATTCTGTTTATGTCTCAGGCGGCGGTGAGCCAGCATATGCAGACGTTTGAGGTCGCTGTCGGCAACAAGCTGTTTGTGCGCAGCCCTCGTGGGGTAAGTTTAACGCCGGCCGGGCAAACGCTGCAGCGGTATGCTCAGCAAATTTTGCCCCTTGTTGCAGAAGCTGAAAAAGCGGTCATTAACGTGGCGGAATTAAAGGACCAGAGCCTGCACATCGGGGCAACCCCCGGTTTGGGCGTGTATGTCATCCCGCAATTGTTGGGCCGCTTTCAATCGGCCTACCCGAATATCAACGTATCGACCCATACGGCACTTACAGTCGAGTCGATCAAACAGGTGCTCGCTCGTCGATATGATTTCGGTTTTGTTGAAGGGCATTTAAATGACTTAGACCTTGAAGAAATTAGTTGGCTCGATTTAACCCCGATCCATTATGTGCTGGTTGTGCATCCTGAGCATCGGTGGGCAGAGGCAAAATCAATCTCACCAGATGAGCTGACGGCGGAGCCGTTTTTAAACCGACAGCCGACCAGTCGCAGCCGTCGATGGATGGAGTCAGAGTTGGCCGCGCATGGGGTGACCCTAACAAATTCAGGGGCGGAGCTAGATGCCCCTGGGGCGATTAAATATTCACTTTTTAGTCAGTTAGGGGTTTCGATCCTGCCCGATTATTCGGTTCAGCGAGAGCTAGACCGTGGTGAACTGGTGCAAGTAGAGATTAAAGGTGTAGATCTGGTTCGGCTGATCAAACTCATTTGGGCAAAATCGAGAATTTTATCCCCCGTGCAGCAAACGTTTTTGGATCTGAACAAGGGAATCGCTTAAGGTTGGGCTTCCTTTTATAAATAAAATTGCAAATAAAAAAGCCCCAGCAGACAAAAGCCTGCTGGGGCGATGGAACCGGCCTGCGAAAACCGATTCCTTGGAAAGGGAAAAAAGGAAAAATTCGGGGGTTCCCTTTCCTGCTGGGCACTTGGCCAAGTTACTGATTAGGGCATTCTGACAATTCCACCCCCCCAAGTTGAATCACCAGAGCTTACCCAAACTGTCCCTTCCGCATCTTTAAATACTCCTAACATAGAGTCAGAGGGGAATTCGTCTCGGTTCATGAACGACCAGCCGCTGTTTGGGCTATAGCTGTAAAAGCCAGCATTGTCGCCTCCATTTCGGTTGGCCGTGACATAAATTTCCCCAGTTTCTTGGTCAACAAAGATATCGTTGATCGCACCGGTTACCGCCTCTTCGCTGGACAGCGTGGTGCCATCCCAATACATCAGTCCATCTTCTGTTCCTAGGATGATTGTGTTGGGGGCTAGGCCTAAAGCCTCGTCGCCCCCGTTTAGCACGTTTAGACTGCCGGTTGAGTTGTTGCCGTATACGATAAATGATTCATCGATAACCGTTTCCCAGCTGTCGCCGGATAAGGTGACCAACCCTTCAGTTGTACCGGCGTAAACGGTGTCTCCGGCCGTGACTAGGGCACGAATGTTGCCGATCTCCCAACCTTGGTCTTCGCCGACGGCTATTACCGTTTCACCATCCGCACCGATCATCGAATATCCTCTGTATCCGCCCAAATAGACGTTTCCAGCTGCATCAATCGTCATTGCGTTAATAGATTCATCAAGCAATCCGTTGTCATCAGCTGTGTATTCCACGATTTTTTGACCATCAAAGTGGGTCACTTTTGAGCTCGTCGAGAACCATAATGATCCGTCGGCCGCTTCGGCCATGCGGTCACCGTACAATCCTTCAGGTTTGGTCCATTCTTCTGCATTGATGTCGGTATATGCCAACGACCAGCCGGTTGTCCAGATTTTGCCATCTGTGGTTTGGTAAAAATCTTTAAAATAGTTGTGGGGCGTTTGATCGTTTAAGGTAAAGGCGGTCCAACTTTCACCATCGTAGCGGGCTGCACCATTGAAGTTGGTGTGGACAAGGAGTGATCCATCTTCTGCAACTTTAAAGCCATCAATCGAAGCATCTGGGCTAAGCCCCATATCTGCGATACTGAATGCTTGAGCACAAGTGCCTGCGATGATGCTAAATTGGCACAGTTCTGAATTGAAAGCGGCCCAAAGCTGACCGTCGGCCGAAAACTCAATGTATTCTGGCCCCCAGTAGTTAATCGCTTCAGAATTATTGCGATCAAACAGCTTGAATGAATCGGCCGTTAGTCCGTCACCCGTTTGGTGATAAATCCCTTCGCTTGCTGCGATCCACAGTTTGTTGTCTGGCCCTATGTGGGCATCAGTAATGTCATCACTGGGCCACGTGCCTTGGTCTTCACCCAATACAGTCACGCTATTATCTGGGGCGATAATCGATAACCCTTGATAGCTGCTCGCCCAAACATCGTCGCCTACTTGGAAAAAGTCATCAAAGGAAAACGATGCCAAGCCATGATCATCACGGTTTAAATCGGTTCTGGCACTTGTCGCCAAATCGATAATGCTAATGTCATCGTCTTCTAAAAATAGCCGGCTATTGCTCGCATCGCAGTAAATTTCAAACATGCGGTCATCAGTAGTGATGCCATAATCACTGCCGGGCTCCCAACTGTCAGCCGCGCTGTTGTACAGTAAAACGCCTTCTTGAAATCCTAAGAGCAATCGATTTTCGCCGTTGACGGGGCAAGTCGTAAAGCTGTAGGTGGCTACGTTGGGTAATCCATCAAAGTGAGTGTATTTGCGCCCTTCGCCCGTCGCCATGTCATAAGCAACCAGACCACCAGACCCGGCCGTCCATAAGGTGCCATCGAAAATAGTTACATCGTCTGTATAGTTTCCGTTGCTATAAAACACCGGTTCAGACAAAAATGGGGCCGGTGTTGGGGTTGGTTCAGGGGTGTTGGTTGGTTCGGGCGTTGCGGTTGGGGGGATCGCCGTCGGTTCTTCCGGGATGAGGGTTGGCTCCACTGCCTCTTCTTCTATCTCGGCCTCGACTTCAGCCACAGATTCATCTTCAACGGCGGCGACTTCCTCAACTTCATTGTCTGCTGTATCCGGCTCCTCATCGGATCCGCCACAGGCGGCTAGAATCGCCGCTAAAATCAGCAGCAATAGAGGTGTTGATAATTTTTTCATACAAATTCTCCTTTTTCCCGGGATTACAGTGAAAGTTTTCGGGAAATCAATAGAGAAAGTATGGATCGCAATTGAGCTTGCAGTGTCTCACATAGGCTCGTGATTGTCTCAGTTTCTAGAATATGGTGCTTCGCTTACGGCTTGACTAGTCAGATCGAGGGCTTACCATTTTACCGATTACCGATTACCGATTACCGATTACCGATTACCGATTACCGATTACCG
>JAHDEB010000348.1 GCA_020629055.1 Chloroflexota bacterium | reverse complement strand
AGCTTGTCGAAGTGCGGTTTATTCCCTTCGACAGGCTCAGGGAGCGAAAGTCCTACAAGTATGTAATTTTATGAATCGAAGATCACACTTTTCTCAAGCACGCATCGCATTTCTTGTATTGATCATATCGACCTTGATCTATTTTTTAGCCTTCAATTACAATATTTTTGGCGTGGCAGACCAAGAATGGTTCGATACATTTTATTTGCGGACCCAAAGTATGATCCCCGGCCGTTTGGTTAAATCTCGGCAAGATGGTTTGTTTTCGGCCGGAGGGATGATTGGTAGAGGGGTATTAGGGACCGAAAATGTTGAGTGGGATGAACGACCCACATCGGTACAATATGATACATACATAAACGGCGGGGAGTTTGGGAACTTTGCTCCATATACTTCCCAAATTGGGGGGCAGGCAATGATATTCGGTATCTTAGATGCCGTTTTGCCATTCCCCCCAGAAACAAAATTCAACCTCTTTGTCACGCTTACATCCCTGCTGACCGCAATCGTGCTTGCAGGGGTTACACGCTGGTTTTATTTAGAGCTCGGGATTTTAGTTGCTCTGTTCGTACTTATGTCTATCGTTTTTTCCCATTGGCTTACGGTTTTTGGACGAAATTTATTCTGGGCAACTTGGGGCTTTTACTTGCCCATGTTGATTGTCATGAACTTTTTGCACCGAAATCATGATCTTCAAGGGCGACGCATCTGGCAATTTGCGATGGTTGTGTTTGCGGCCACTTTTTTGAAGACGTTTTTAAATGGATATGAATATATTTCTACGACGTTGTTGATGACGATGGCCCCTTTTGTTTTTTACATTGTGCGTGGCAAAACTTCGTTTCGCTCAATAATTGTTAGCGGCAGCAGTGCAACCGCCGCCGCATTGTTGGCCGTTTTGCTTAGTTTAGTCATTCTTAGCTTTCAAATTGGTGTAAACCAGGGCAGCTTTTCCGAAGGTGTAGACTCGATTATTTACTCTTTTCAAAAACGGACTCATGGTAACCCAGATGAGCTACCAGAAGAATTTGCTGAATCTCTTCAAGCGAAAACAACAGACGTTTTAGCCGTATATCTCAAAGGGCTTTTCTTTGACCTCCACAACTATTTGCCCAGCCCCAACGAACTTATATCCCGCTATATCTATAGAGTTCGCTATCTCAACCTGATTCTTTTATTTGCAGCCGGATCGCTGTTCACAATTTGGGACAGTCGACGTCATCCCTCAGAACGCAAGTCTGAAGCTACAGCCTTGACGGTGACCGTTTGGTTTGCCTTTTTAGCCCCTATTTCATGGCACGTCATATTTAAATCTCACTCGTTTTTTCATGATCATATCAATTTCATTGTTTGGCAAATGCCATTTACACTGTTTGGCTTTGCATTGATGGGTCTGATTTTTAAAAATTGGTGGTATCAGCTCCGTAGATCCGGTTTGCCAGAATCATAATATTCTCCTATTCTTCGGCCGAAATTAAGGAGAAAATCAATGAAAACTGAACTCTATTATTTGGCGCTAACCGCCACACTCACAGGCCTGCTTTGGGTCCCCTATGTTCTTGATCGTCTGCTAAAAAACGCCCTAGGTGATGTTGCCGGATATCCGTTGGCAAACTTTAACCAATCAGGCTGGGCCGATAAGCTGATGCGGGCGCACCGGAATGCGGTTGAGAATTTAGTTGTGTTTGCTGCTTTGGTTTTGGTGGCCCATGCGGCCGGTGTTTCAAACAGCGCGATCGGCACTGCGGCCATGGTCTATTTTTGGGCCAGATTGGTGCATGCAATCGTCTACCTATTTGGAATTCCATGGGTGCGCACCGTGGCGTTTATCGTCGGCTTCGGGGCGCAGATGGTTATCGCTTGGCAAATTTTGACCTAACGGATCGCTGGAATACGGGGAGTGTTATGAGACCAACGTGTAGGGATGATCACATTTTCCGACAGAAGGTTGTGGCGCGTACAGCGATTGTAAAAATGTGTCACCCCGAAATGGGAATCATAAACTATGTGCAGCCTCAGCCATATTGCCTAATTTCGCCTTGACCATTTCTTGCGTCAAAAACCCTAGCCCGCAATCAGGGGCCACAATCAACCGCTCCGCATCGATATGATTTAAAGCCTGTTTGAGCCGTTCTTTGATCGTCGCGACACTCTCGATTTCAGATTTAGCGATGGCGACCGATCCCCAAATAACCTTGGTATTGCTGAATTTCTCAAGTAACGTGATGTCGTTGTTCGCGTGGGCATCTTCAAGCGATATCGCGTCGATTACAGAATCATCAATCGCTTGTGCTAGATCAAAGTAGACGTTCCGGTCAGCTTTCTCATAGTCAGTCTGATCGAGGTGCATCGGGTAGCCACAGCACATGTGAACCGCCTTGTTGACATGGGCTGGCACATCTTTGAAGCAGCGTTCCAAATTTCGAAAGCCGAATTCAAAGGCGAGATCGGGATTCCGGGCAAAGACCGGCTCGTCTACCTGGATCCATGTGCAGCCAGCTTCAGCAAGGGCCAATATTTCTTGGTTGAGCGCGGCCGCGAGATCCCATCCCAAGGCGGCTTTGTCATGGTAAAAATCATCGGCCGTTGATCCTGCAATCGTCAGCGGCCCTGGTAAGGTGATTTTTACGGGATGGGTTGTGACCGACTGGGCGACTTTATAATCGGCCGGCAGTTTAGGCTTTTTTGATTGGATGGGGCCGCGTACGGTCGCCACGTGTGCTTCCCAAGCTCCGTTGCGCAACACCTGATGGGTTAAATTCTCGAAGTCGAATCCGTCAAAATTACGACATTGATAGTTGATGTAATCTTCGCGCCGCATTTCACCATCTGTGGGAATGTCGATACCGAGATCAACTTGAAGTTGAATCACTTCACGGGTGGCTGTGTCATGGATTTCATCGATGTTATCGGGTAAGTTTTTTAGATACGCTGAATAGGCGGCCGTGGGGGACTCCATCCCGCCGCGAAACCAGTCTGGGGTGGGCACATAGTCTGGCTTTGGGAAGGAGCCAAGGGTGGTGGTTGTTAGCATAATTTTGATAGGGATAGAAGATAGAGATAGGGTGCATCATGATGAACGGTTCGACAAATAATGCGATGTCTTTTGACTGTTACAATCCCTATCTTCTATCCAAGATCCCTATCCTTTAAGCGCTTTTTCAATATACGGCCGATAATCTTCGATGGTGGGGGTCTCCATTTCAGGTTCCTTGCCCGCTTCATCGTACAGCCTGACCTGAATCGCCAATTTAAAATGAGGGTTTTTCTCAAATTCGGCAACCTGTTCAGCGTTGTATGGGCCGCCTTGCAGCGCCAAACTTTGCAACGAAGCGGGTGACACCGTGGCAAAATATTCTGGGTCTGTGGCACACAAATATCGTTTGGCTGCCACGTGCAACCGCATCGGTTCGATTACTTCAGGTGGAAAGAATTGTTCCAAGTAATCGGCCCCAACTTCTTCATGCTTCCCGTCTATGCCATGATCGGCGATGTCTTCGCCAAGGTCGTGCACAAAGTGGCCATAATCGTGCAGCAGCGCGGCTGCAACAACTAAGTCGCTGGCTCCGTCCCGCTGGGCAAACACGGCCGATTGCAACATGTGGTCACGCATATTCACACGCTCCCCGTATTCCATATCCCCTTTTTCGTTAAAGGCTTGAATGATTTCGTCTACTATATTCAT
>JAHDEB010000089.1 GCA_020629055.1 Chloroflexota bacterium | reverse complement strand
TTAAAACAGATCTTTGCCTATTAAAACGAAAAAAGCGGTCGGTTCAAATGAGCCGGCCGCTTTTTTATTTCTATCTCTAAGCCAAGAGTAGAGTTGCACTAACGCTTGGGTCAGCCGCAGCGCAAAAGCCTATAATCGATGCAAATTAACTTTCAAGTACATATCCTATGACCACGTCCCAAGCATCACCCTCCCCACTCGTAACAGCACCCATCCCATTCATGATCCGCAAAATCGGCATTCCGGTTGCGATTGGTGCCTTTTTCAACACGATGTTCAATGTGGCCGATACGATTTACGGGGGATTGATATCCGATCAAG
Organism: Chloroflexota bacterium; assembly: GCA_020629055.1. Classification (GTDB taxonomy): domain Bacteria; phylum Chloroflexota; class Anaerolineae; order Promineifilales; family Promineifilaceae; genus WTJY01. Next base: position 22,292 of record JAHDEB010000089.1, on the reverse strand, counting down.
CCCTGGCAGCCCTTTCTCTAGCGTTCCCCATTACGTTTGTCATCATCGCCTTGGGATTCGGGTTCTCTATCGGTGTTACGGCGCTCATCGGCAACGCTTTGGGGGAAGATGACCGAGAAATGGCACAACGGTTAGCCGTTCAGTCTGTCGGATTGGCAACTGTGGTCGCTTTAAGCGCAATGGCGATCATTTTATCAGCTGCACCTTATCTGCTAACGGTTCTAGGGGCCGAAGATCCTGCTTATCGTCAGCTCGCCTTGGACTACATTAACCCGCTGTTTTACGGCACCTTATTCTTCTTGATTGTGCAGTCTTTCATCGCGATTTTAAATGCTCAAGGAAATGCTCTCCCCGGCCGAAATTTTTTGATCGCTGGATTTGTGCTCAACCTGGCGCTAAACCCTTGGTTTATTTTTGGTGGTTTTGGCCTACCCCCAATGGGCATTGCAGGCATCGCTTGGGCGACAGTTCTTGTTCAGTTTTTAGGCTGTATCTACGGTGCGATCGAAGTTTCAAAAAGCGGCCTAATCACCCGGCAGAGCCTTAAAAGGGATTGGATTCCTAATTTGGGGATTTTCGGCCGCATCGCGCAACAGGGTTTGCCCAACACAATAGACGTTTTAGGCGTTTCATTTGGCTTCTTTATTCTCACCTATTACCTCAGCCCCTTTGGGCAGAACACCGTCGCAGCATTTGGGGCCGCATCCCGCATAGAGCAGGTCGCCCTACTGCCGGTTTTAGGGGTAAATACCGCCGTTCTTGCACTCACGGCTCAAAATAACGGAGCCGGCCAGATCGATCGTATTTATGAAACCTTGCGCATCGGGTTGAAATACGCGATCGCTCTGATGCTGACCACAATGATCTTATCGATGATCTTTGCTCGGCCGCTGATGCAAATGTTTACGGCCGACCCTGAAATCATAGATATCGGTGTGACCTACATCCGCATTCGCACACTCGGCTTGGCCCCTAATGCGGTCTTTTTCTGCGCATCAAATGTTTTACGCGGCATTAAACGACCCTACTTGCCGCTTTTTTGGAACCTACTCCGATTTATCGCCCTTCCTTGGCTCTTTATCGTGATTTTTGTTACAAATTTAGGCTATGGTCTAAATGCGATTTGGATCACATCTACAATTTCATTCTTTATTGTGGGGGCGGCAACGCTCGCCACCGCTTACCGGCTATTACCGCCCCGTCCTAACAGCCCCACTTAAATCTAATCATGTATCGAAATTTAAACCCTCAACTACAAAAAGGCGAAACGCTCATCGGCCAATGGATATCGTTAAGTGACCCGGCCGTCGTCGAAGCACTGGCCAATAGTGGCCACGATTTTTTATTAATCGATGGGGAACATTCTCCCATTGGGGAGTCAGAGCTAGCAAACTTATTGCGCGCAACCAAAGGGGGAGCGTCGGCCGTCATTTATCGTGTTCGCGAAAACAGCGAAAGTCTAATTAAAATGGCCCTAGACTTAGGCGTAGATGGGGTCTTTGTGCCTAGGGTCAACACCGCTACCGAAGCTCGCTATGCGGTTAATGCGGCCAAATATGGCCCAGTAGGTAAACGGGGGATCGGCCCATGGCGTGCATCTAACTATTATCAAAATATGGGTGAATACATCGAAAGCGCCAACCGAAACACGACCCTTATTTTGCAAATTGAAGACATTGAAGCTGTAGGCAATTTAGATGCGATCTTAGCAGTTCCTGGCTTTGATGCAGCTTACATCGGACCGGCCGACCTAAGTGCTTCGATGGGCATTTATGGTCAGTTCGAACACCCTGACTTTATTGCAGCGGTCGAAACGGTGCGGGCGAAATGCAAAGCGGCCGGCATGCCGCTCGGTTTCGACACGCGTAACGTGGTTCATTTGGCCCATTTGGCCGATCAAGGCTTCCAAGTATTGACACTCGGGTCCGATATCGATTATTTGATTAGTGGGGCGCAGGTGTTGGCATCACAAATTCGGCTGGCCCTAAAACCAAAATAGGCACAAAAAAAAGCGACCGCTTCTACCAAAAACAGTCGCTCAGCATATTCTCCAAAAAATCATTCAAACCTGTTATCCGCTGGTCGGGCTTGCCCGTTTCACCAGAGGCGGCCGGGAAATGCTCCGGCCGCAATTAATTTGATGATTCAGTTTACTTTTTGAGATTATTATACCGATGGGTTACCTTAAGGCTATCACCCTTTTTTCCCACGTCCTACAAACATGCGGTACAGATAAAGTAGCAATAAGGAACCGGCAACCGCTAACACCCAGCTAAGGATGCCTGATGTACCGATACCTACGGTCGATCCGATAAAGCCACCGATTGCAGCACCAGCGATACCCAAAATAATGGTTACAATAATGCCACCGGGATCATCACCTGGCATGATAAATTTCGCGAGGGCACCTACAACTAGGCCCATAATAATCCATCCAATAAATCCAAACATTTTTCCTCCTAAGGGTTTACAAATCTATCGTCAATGTATTAGATCAAGTCCAAATACGGGATTAATCGAATACACCATCATTATGTCACCTTATGGATAGAAATATATGCGGAAATATACGTATTTTCTTAAGCGCTATCTTACGCTGACCAACAGATCTCTAACAGGAACCGATTAGCTGGCTGATTTTTGCAGGTCGGCAAACTTCTGTCGGAACTTCTTGACCTTAGGTGAAATCACAACCATGCAATATGGCTGATAAGGGTTTTGGGCATAATAATCTTGGTGATAGCCTTCAGCGGGATAGAAGGTCGAGACCGGTGTTAGCTCTGTTACGAGTGGATTTGGCCAAAGCTTCTCGGCCGTAACCTCTTGCATTACCTTTGCTGCAATCTCTTTTTGCTCTTCATTATGGTAAAAGATAGCCGAGCGATACTGTGTCCCTACATCGTTCCCCTGTCTATTCAACGTGGTTGGGTCGTGCACCGTAAAAAAGACTGCGAGTATTTGTTCTAAACTTGTTTGTGCCGGATCGTAGGAGATTTGAATCACTTCGGCATGTCCGGTTTGACCGGTACAAATCTGCTCATAGGTAGGATTATCAATTTGCCCACCCATATAACCAGATACAGCTTTCTCTACACCGATCATTTCAACAAAGACCGCCTCTACACACCAAAAGCAGCCGCCGGCTAAAGTAATAATTTCGCTCATTTTATGCATCCTTCTTATTGTTTATTCAAGATTTGACCCTATATTCCACTTTTCAGGCGGTTTGTACCGAATAATTATGGGAGTTGCTATAAAAATTCGATAGGATCGCTTATATGATAGTCCACAATATGGTAAATTATCTGGGTACGAAAGAATCTGTTAAGGATTCAAACAATTTATTATTAAAAACAATCACGTGCTCGATTTGATAAATCAACAAATTTCAGGGCCGTTTTGAATTTCAGGAGGCTTGAATTGATAAAATTCAGCGAAGACAATACCGAAGAAGGTAACGAGAAAGAAGCAGCACCAAAAGGGTTGATGCAACGCATGTTGGAGACCCGCACTATTTTGCTTTTTGGTGAAATTAACCAGAAGGTAGCGAAAGAGGTCACACAAGGCTTGATGATGTTGGCGGCCGAAAACGATGAGCCGATCAAACTATTCATTAATTCTCAGGGTGGACATGTCGAATCTGGCGATACTATTTTCGATATGATCCGGTTCGTAAAACCGACAGTCAAAATTATCGGGACCGGCTGGGTTGCGAGTGCAGGTGCACTAATCTACGCAGCAACAGAAAAAGAGAATCGCTACTCACTACCAAATACCCGGTACATGATTCACCAACCGATGGGTGGTGTTAGAGGCCAGGCTTCGGACATCGCGATTGAGGCGGAAGAGATCATGAAAATGCGCGAACGCCTCAACCAGACGTTTGCTGACCAAACGGGCAAATCACTTGAACAGGTCCGTGATGACACCCTTCGCAATTACTGGATGTCTGCGACTGAGGCTAAAGAATATGGCTTGGTCAATCAAATCATCGAATCGGTGAGTGAACTCGAATAAGTTTCTCTCAACTTAACGAATGAATTCAAAAGATGCACTTGGTTTTTCTAGGTGCATCTTTTTTTATTTCGAATTACAGTCGTGCATCACCCTTGGGTTCAATTTTTCTTAAGAAATTACAGAAAACCCCGCATTGCTTTTTCGACTCTGATATACTTCCGGCCGAAAAAATGTCACAATTTCAACGCATTAAAGCCGGTCTGATCCGCTGGTTTCTAAAATTCAGAGTCGGCCGCCTTTTGATGAGAATCGCGATAGCAATCGTCGTTCCCAAGTACAGGATCGGGGTAAACGTCGTATGTATCGATAATGACAATCACATTCTTTTACTAAAACACGTCTTTCATCCACTCTCCCCATGGGGGTTGCCCGGGGGCTGGATGGATAAAAACGAATCGCCGGCCGATTGTGGGCTGAGAGAGTTGCGCGAAGAGACCGGCATTTCAGATGCCACAACCGGCGAAGCATTGCTCATTTCACATAATTCCGGTCCCGAGCATATTAATATCATTTTTATGGCCGAAGTTAACCGAAACAAGCCGGTGACCAAGCTAGACGGGGTAGAAATTACCGAAAGCAAGTGGATTACACCGGAAACGGCCCCAGAACAACTAACCATTGAGACAGTAGTTGCCCTCAAGAAAGCTTGGGCGACCCGAAACATTGACTTTGATTTTCCTGAAAATCAGATCGCAAAAGCATCGTTCTAAACACAGCAAACCATGAACATAAGAAATGACTCCAGCATGGGGCAGTGGCTCGTCACAACCACAATTCTTTTTCTAGGCGGGTTATTGATCTACTTCTTGATCCAGTACAGCAATGTGCGTACTTTTATGCCAACCGGATTGGAAGTGGCAGGTATTAACGTCGAAGGGCTTGACTCTGAGGGGATACGTGCCCGTCTAACGGAACGTTATCTGAATGCCACGATCTCGGTTACTCATGGAGACCAAAGAATCGATCTAAGCCCCCAAGGAGATGCAGACTTTAGGCTCGACTTTGAACGAATGATTAGCGAGGCGGAAAGTCGAAGAGACAACCAAGATTACTGGTCCGGATTTTGGGATTTCTTATGGGGCCGGTCTAGCAGCGTTGAGCCGGTTGATTTGAAGGCCACCCATGATCGCGATTCACTTCGGCGATCATTAGAGCGGATTCAGGGTGTTTACGATCAAGCCGCTCAACCCCCACAGCCGGTCCCTGCTACGCTCAGTTTCTTGTATGGAGAAACGGGACGCCAAACCAACGTTGAAAAGAGCCTCGCAGCGGTTGAAAATGCACTTTATCGCCCGATAAATCGTCAAGCCTCTTTGATTGTTGAAGAGGTTTCCCCTGATAGGCCAAACATCAACCTGCTGGGGTCTCTCATCGTCAACCATCTCCAATCATTTGAAGGGGTCTACAGTGTTCTGATCCTTGACTTAGAAACGGGTGACGAGTTTAGCATTAACGCCAACGTGCCGATGTCCGGGATGAGTTTAATGAAACTGCCAATCGCAGTTGAAACGATGCGAAATTTAAACCAACCTCCCAACACCCTCTATGAGGAGCTTTTAACCGATACGTTACTCGGCTCTGGAAATGGGAGCGCCAACGAGCTATTAACCTTTATTGCCGGTGAAGAAGATGCCTACGCAGGGGCCGATCGCGTCACCGAAACGATGAGTGACTTAGGGCTAGGAAACACCTTTATTGTGACCCCGTACGATGGAGAACCGCGCCGTACAAAAGAGACGCTAGAAACGCCTGCAAATTCGTCTGAAGATCAAAAAACTTTGCCTGACCCCAATATGCAGACGACTGCGGCCGACTTAGGCAACCTGTACAACATGTTGTATGACTGTGGTATTGGAAACGGCGGAACGATGAGGGCCGCATTTTCCGATGATTTCCAACAAGAAGAATGCCTTTATATCTTGGATCTTTTAGCTCAAAACAAGATCGGCAGCCTAATTGAAGAAGGAGTGCCACCAGAAACCATCATCGCACATAAACATGGTTGGGTCAGTGATACCCACGCAGATGGGGGCATCGTTTTCACTGAAAATGGTGATTACATTATTGTCGTGATTCTGTATGAAGATTCATGGTTAGAATGGACAGACAGTGCACCTTTGGTCGCTGATATTTCCCAAGCAACCTATAACTACTTTAATTTCGATGCACCATGGCTCGGCACTCAGGGAGTATCTGGCCAATGAGGCGAAAAGAGCTTTCTTTCTCAAACAAAAGCCGCTTTCCTTTTAAAGCAGCGTGGGGCATTGTCCGCCAGCTCATCTTTTTAGCGGCCGTAATCGGCTTCATTTGGTTTGCTGGTAGCGAAGTTTGGGAATATTTAAAGGTTCGAGACAACTTTCCGAAAGGAACAGAGATCGGATCAATCGAAGTGGGCAATTTGGGGCTTGATCCAGCTCAGAGAAAAGTTGAGGAAGCATATGCGAAGCCGATCATCATACGGCATGAAAATCAAGCGGTCGAGGTATTGCCGGCCGATGCTGGATTTACACTATTTATAGAGCCGATGATGGAAGCTGCAAACCAGCAATTGCACGACACCCCTCACTGGAAACGGTTCTTACACAATTTCTCCAATAAATATCTACCTGATAATTTTCAACCCGATTTAGGTCAAATCAACATTCCGCTACAAGCGCAAGTCGATCCAGCGATGTTAGATACGGTGATGACTTTCTTGTCGAATCTAATCGACCGCCCCGCAACAGCCCCTGTATTACAAACAGAGTCAGGTGGAACTGTTGAAGAAGGTTCACCAGGGTTCCAAATTGATATTGAAACGAGCAAGCCGAAAATTAGCGCGGTATTGCTTCAACCGACCGATCGCACAGTTGCCCTCGATATCCTCACACAAGAAGCACCAAAGCTAAATCTAGCCTATTTAGAAACGGTTCTGAAACAGCAACTAGAAGTATTTGATGGTATAGGCAGTATTTATATTCTGGATTTGCAGACCGGTGAAGAATTACGTATCAACTCTGACGATGCACTATCTGGGCTGAGCGTTGTAAAAATCGCGATTATGCTTGAAACATTGCGAGCGGTGGATGGGCCGTTGGGATTAGAAACTGTCAAACTACTGGAAGAAACCGCCATTAACTCCGGCAATTACAGTGCGAATTTGTTGCTAGATATAGTTGCTGGTGAAAACAATGCCTATTTAGGCGTTGATGTTTTAACAGCGTCGATGCAAAACCTAGGGTTAAAAAACACATTTATCGTTACCCCTTATGAAGAACCGCCACGTGCCGCCAAACCGACACTGATAACAGAAGCCAATTCAAATCCAACCATCGACTTTGACCCTGACCCTGCGATGCAAACAACTGCAAGCGAGATGGGACGACTCTTGGGCATGATCTATGACTGCTCACGAGGAGGAGGCACTTTAATTGCGGTTTACGCAGGCAAAGTCACCCCTGAAGAGTGCAAATATCTGATTGAATTGATGGCGCAGAATGATGAAGGGAATCTAATTCGATTTGGTGTGCCTGAAAATGTAACAGTTGCTCATAAGCACGGCTGGGCTAACAATACACATGGGGACGCAGGCTTGGTGCTTTCCCCAGGGGGCGACTATGTTATTGCGACTTATCTACACCAAGATTCTGAATGGCTCCCTGCCAATATTAGCTTCCCGATATTAAGGGAATTATCTCGAACCGTGTTCAACTTCTTTAATGCCGAAAACCCCTATGCAGATCATAAACGGGCCCAAAAAGCGGCCGGGATATTTGCGGCGAGGCTAGCGAAAGAAGCGGCCGAACAACGATACAGAACGGGTGGAGAATAACTTGAGGCAAAAAAAAGGACCAGCATGTTTAAAGCTGATCCTTTCAGAAAGTTTTAGTTAATTTTAAGAACTTACTAGGCATCTTCAGCCCGATTCCAATTTCGGACCATACCGATCCACAAAACGGTTAAAGCAACCAACACAAAAAATGTGATTACAATCCCTGCGGTAGATATCGGATCGCGAATTTCTGTTCCAGTATGGACTAATTTAATAGCGGTTGGAACTCGTTCATCATCTACCTGCTGAGGACCTACTTCTTTTAAGCATTCCCCTTCCCCTGCGAAATAAATATCACCATTTTCATCAACTGATTCTTCTGCATGACCACAAACAGGTACTTCATCTAAGATCAATTTCGGTGCAGGGCCCGCACTAGCCGTGAGGATTTGGCCAGCAAAATAAGCCCCAAAACAAACGATCGTTAGTAAATATAATATCCTCTTTTTCATTTGGCTCTTCTTTGGTAAACGCAGTGTGCGGTGCGTGAAATAAAATTAAATATAATTGCACATATAGATACATAACGTTTAAATCTGAATTTTTGATGAATTTTACTCAGATATTAATCAAACGTTCATAAACATCTGCACGATACTATTGTTGCAGTAGTTCAACAGTAGTTTACCTCACCTACCTTAAGATTACCGCTTCAACGGGTTCGTTTAAGTACTTTTTTCCCATGCGAAACCGACGATTCAACGACGCACGCACAACTATGAGAAGATAAATGCAGGGTTTACTTTAAAAACTGCCATGTGCCTAAATATCGATCCAGCTTAGATTCACCGTGTATTCCCTAGCGAACAGAAGCAAAAGTGAAAGCTACCAAACATGATTCTTTATGAATCAAGCGCAAGGCGCAGCATATCTCGGCCGATTTCCTCTAATCCATCTAAAGACTCAACATCTTCAAAAACAATCACAAGCGCAAATCGTGGGTTTTCAGGCGGTGCAAATCCGATGAACCACCCATTGGTTTTATTCGGTCCTGACTCTACTGGCACGGTATACCCGGCTATCCGGCCATCAGTGGGAAACAACGCAAGCGTGGCAGCGGCCGCATCCGGCCCAACCACATCAGATGAAACGGAAGCTTCATCAATTCCATCCCCTTCCCAAGCGACCCAATTAATTTGATTGCGAATACCGGAAACAAGCTGCGGGGAGACCGTTTGACCCTCGTTCGCTAGTATGGCCAATGCGCGCGCAACTTGCAGCGGTGTGACCAATTGGGCCTCTTCGCCAGCAATTGCCAGAGAGACATCTTGCGGCCGATATTCTGTTGGCTCAACCTGAACCATCGGAATCGTGCGAATAATCTGATCAAATTGAAAGTCTTGCCAAGTCGTTAGGACATCTTCGGCCTCCCATTCGTTAAAAATTAGACCAGAGTCGGTAGCAGCCAAATCCTGAACAGGCAGCTCCTGCGTATTTGAGAGAATGCTATTTTCTAAACCTGTTGCCAAAATAAAAGGATGCAAGACTCGGCCGGGTTGGTAGCTCGTTTGTAGTGCGCGATTGAGCAATGGGGCAGAATCATCAGCGACAAGATCGTCAAAATTTTCATCCAACAGATTTGGGTCAAATGTGGGTTCGCTCGCCATCGAACGAATCGCTCCATCCCGCACAGACAAGAGCACCAGGGCGCCCGATTCGCCGGATAGATAATCAGCCGCTTGGCGCTGAAGTCGATTATCAAGCGTTAAGCGGATATCCGACCCAACCTGCGGCCGGTGCATGACCAATCTAGGCCATAAAACGGCCGGCTGCGAGCTCTCACCACGCAGCAGATCATCAAGCCCTTCTTCTAGGGCGGAGCTACCATAGCGCAGGCTTGTGTATCCCAAAACAGATGCGGCCGACTGCTCACGCAATGCTCGCTCTTGGCGTGCGTCGGTCCCGATATTTTCAGCCAATACTTTCTCATTACGGTCATAGATCGTGCCACGCTGAATGCGCAGTTCCGCCTCAACCGTGCGTGGGTTGTCTTCGCGGGCGGCCAGCCATGCGGATTGAACACTCCCCCACCAGAACATACCGATCAACATGAGAGCGAACATTGTCATGAAGGTGATGTTGAGTCGTTCAAGTCGATGATTAATCGCATGCTGACCCAGGACCGCCTTCCGGCCGTCTTGCTGTGCATACGGGGAAACCCAAACTAAAAGCCCCGCCATTAAACTGCTAATGACCATGGAACTGCCCCCATAACTCACAAAAGGGAGCGTAACACCGGTCAAAGGAAGTAATTTTGCAACCCCGCCAATGATCATCACCGTTTGGGTTGCCAGCAAAATAGTGATGCCTGCACTCAAAAAACGATAAAACGGGTGGTTGACCTTCATCGCAATCGAAAATCCCCGCCAAACCAACACACCAAAGCACACAATGACAACGGTGCTGCCGATCATGCCCCATTCTTCAGCGATGGCTGCGAGCGCGAAATCAGAATGGACAACGGGAATGTAGTAGGGAAATCCTTGACCGATGCCGGACCCCATCACCCCACCGGCCGCAATCGCATATAGGGCTTGAACGATTTGGAACGCTCGGTCCGAAGCATCAGGCCATGGATTGATCAACGCTTCCATTCGGAGCGCCACCCGATCATAGCTAAGCGTAGCGATTACCCCGGCGATAAGAAGCATTCCGACACCGCCTAACACATACAGCCGATCGCCGGTTGAAAGATAAACGAGGGCCATGAACCCAAAGAAAAACAGGGTTGCAGCCCCAAGGTCTTGCTGAAGAACAAGCAGGCTCATGGAGAAGAGCCACATGGCGACAAGCGGACCTAACCAGGCGACATCAAAGCGAGATTGCCGATCTTGATCGAAGGAAACTTCACGCTGACGCTGGCTAAAAAAGCCGGCCGCAAAGACGACAAAGAGAAGCTTGAGCAGCTCTGACGGTTGGAAAAAGATGTTGACAAATGGAACTTTGAGCCATAGCCGCGGGCCGTACCCCAAAGGAGCGGTGCCAAGCAGAAAGGTTGTGGCCACCAGTGCGAGGCCCAAAATCATGACGGTGTAGGGGTAGCGGGCTAATAACAACAGGTTGCCTCGCCAACTGGCGGCCGCGATGAATATCACGCCACCTAATGTCACCCATGCCGCATGCCGTAAGGCAAAACCGGGGGCTAGTCGATCGACCTGAAGCAGCCCCCAGCCAAGCAGCAGCATCACAATCGGAAAGATAAAGGGGTCATGACCCTTTCGGTACCGTTTCAGCAGATACTGCCCCATAAACCACAGCATGAGCCACAGGGCGAAATAGATCAACACCGACCAGCGGGGAGCCGGTGTTTCGGTTAACGCCAACCCTAAAGCATTCACCAGCATAAAAACGACGGCTGGAATAAATAACGCATCGGGTTGGCGAAAAAATCGGGCTAAAGTCAAATTATCGGGTCTTTGGATTGAGATAACTGCGGATGAATTGGCACATTCCGCTGCTAGGCATTAGTCGAGGTATTTATCAACAAGGATGCCGTATTGCGCCCGTATTTCAGGGGTGATTTTTGTTCGATCTGTAATGAGAGCAAATTTCAACGCGTTATGAACAGCATACTCACCGGCCCAATCCGCATAGTGTGCAACCATGTATGACAAAGCGTTTTTGGCTAAGGTCGCATTTTTCCCTAATGTTTCGATAACCATCTCAACGGTGACAGCCTCTTCACTTTCGTGCCAGCAGTCGTAATCGGTCACGTGTGCCATCGAAGAGTAAGCGATTTCAGCTTCGGCCGCTAAAAAGGCTTCGGGGCAGGTGGTCATGCCGATAATATCCATACCCCACTTTCTAAATGTGTGGGACTCACTCTTTGTGCTAAAGCGTGGCCCTTCGATTGTAATAAAGGCGCCACCCGCGTGCACGGTCCCGCCTGATGCTGCCACAGCATCTACAATCGCTTGGTTTAGCTCGGCCGAAAATGGGTCAGCAACGGTAATGTGAGACACAAGGCCATTGTTAAAGAATGAGCGAGCGCGCAAATGTCGCGTATGATCATAAAGTTGATCCGGTACTACGATGTGGCCGGGTGCATATTGCTCTTGCAAGCTGCCGCAAGCATTGACAGAGATTAAATATTTAACCCCCAACATCTTCATCGCATACACATTGGCTTGATAAGGCACTTCTGACGGGTTTAGCACGTGCCCACGCCCGTGACGGGGTAAAAAAGCGACCCGCCGGCCGTGTAGTGTACCGACTGTGACTGCATCTGATGGTGCACCAAAAGGGGTTGAAAGCGTGATTTCTTCAACGTCGGTCAACTCCTCCATGTTGTAAAGACCACTGCCCCCAAAGACACCTATTTCTACGATCTGATTACTCATTATGATTTCTTTTCCTTCGAATTTTATAACTACTCAGCATTGATACTATTTTTGCCATTGTCGTGCTGATTAGTTACCGATTTTGAATTTTTTAGCCCGTTTAAGATAGTTGGGCAACCCCGGCAGCGGTTACTTCATCAGCCCGCAAAGACATGAGGTGGACGCCTTGCACCGCCCCGGTTTTCGCTGGAATATCCCCTGCATTGAAACGAATCATTTTGCATAAGGAAGAGACGATAAAGACATCATCGGCCGGGTCCGCCTTGGCCATGCCCACCATATTTTCAGCTTTTAAAGCCACTTTTCCCCCCCCACCGGGCGATTTGTTGGGGCGAAAGCCTTCCATCAATCGAATCGTTCCGCGCCCTTCATCTGAAACAAGCAAAACACCTCCATCAGATTCAACAGCTGCGATACCTAATAATTCATCACCCTCTTCGACACGGATACCAGCAGATCCCTTACTGGAAACCTGTTTTGTCGCGAATCGAATGCCCAGGCCACGCTTGGTGCCGATAAATATTTCATCTGTACCGGTCGACCAACACGCCGCCTTGGGAGGCAATATCGCATTGACGTCGTACAAAATCGCCCCATTTTTAAGAAAGTTTTTGTTGCGGGTAATCACGTAGCCTCGCTCAGTCAAAATCGCAATATGAGCCCCTTCTCCCGCCAAAAGGGTAACCATGTGCTCACGCTCATGCATTCCAAATCCGGCCAGTAAATCAGACAAGGGGGCCCCTTTTCCACGAACCTGGGTCTCTTGGATATTTGCGATCGGCAATTTGTAGACGCGAGCAAAATTTGTAATCACAATTAAATCGGATGCTACATCACCAACTAAAATTTGATGCGGCCGGTCATCTTCAGGCAAATCGATTTCAAAAACACCCATCCCCGCCCGTTTTTGACGAGCATATAAATGACGTGGTGTTCGTTTAATCACCCCATTGCGACTTAGGGTAATAATTTGCATCGTTGTCGGCGCTTCTGTCGGCTCCGGATTGGCCGAACTTGAAGAAGCACGGCTTTTTTTAGATTGCTTTGATTTTTGTACTTCTCCCTCCAGATAAGCGATATAAGCTAGAACCTCTTCATCGACACCTATTAAATCGGGTTTTTCCACGGCGAATTTTCTCCCAAATAATTGATCATTGTGAATGGCCTAAGTATGCCACAACCAAAAGCAGATGACATCTGTCTTAAGGATTAATTTCGACAGCTTACTAAATCAAAGGGAACAAAATCAGCCACGCTAAGAAAAACGGTGAAATATAGACAAAACATAGACACATTGCAATAATTCAAGCTTTGGGACCAAGTATACATTGACAAAAAGTGGTCAGGGTGTGAAAATCATAAGCATGAAACCTCCACCTTCGTCAACTAGACGGAAAGGAAACTGTCGTGGAAATATTTGAATTCACATTTACTGTAGATGCCCCATTGCAAGCTGTGACCGACTTTCATCGGCACACATCAGCACTAAAAAAATTAACTCCACCCCCTATGATCGCCCAAATGAAAGAGATTGAACCATTAGCGGAAGGTTCAATTTCTCGCTTTACTCTGTGGTTAGGCCCTCTTCCTATCCATTGGAAGGCGGTTCACAGCGATGTGAGCCAAATGGGATTCACCGATTCTCAGGCGGAAGGGCCTGCGAAGTCATGGGTGCACACACATACATTTACACCGATTAGTGAAAACCAGACCCGCATCGATGAACACATTGAGTATGAACACGGCAGCGGATTCTGGGGAGTGATGACCCGTCTGCTTTTTGCGAAACCCAATCTTTTTATCATGTTTACCTATCGCAAAATAATCACAAGGTGGAATTTACGTCACACGAAAATAGCGGTTGTGACCAGCTAGAAATATGACCAAACACATTGTTGTCATCGGGGCAGGGATCGGGGGCTTAACGGCCGGGGCGCTTTTGCTTAAACAGGGGTATCGGGTGACCGTTCTCGAAGCGCATGTTTATCCTGGGGGATGTGCCGGTACATTTTTCCATAAAAACTATCGTTTCGATGCGGGTGCTACGCTTGCAGGGGGATTCTCGGCCGGGGGTCCACACCATTTTGTAGCACAAACATTGGGGCTTAAATGGCCCATCCATCCGGTAGACCCAGCATGGGTTGTCCATTTGCCAGACGGCCGTGCCGTTACCCAATGGGCCGATGCCGATCAATGGCGGGCTGAACGAGAACAACATTTTCCATTTGCCGAAAAGTTCTGGCAGACCCAAGAAATGCTTGCCGATGTATCGTGGGATATTTCAACTCGCCCATTCCCATGGCCCCCAGAATCGATTCGAGATCTATTTAGGCTTGGCGGCTCGGTACGACCCCAGACATTAAAATCGCTCCCTTATCTCACCCGCACGATCGGGTCTTTTGCGCCCACCGATGATTTGATGTTTAAAACTTTTCTAGACTCACAACTGCTGATTTCGGCCCAAGCAACCAGCGCACGGGCCAACGCACTGTACGGTAGTGCGGCAATCGACCTACCTCGTCGCGGCGTTAATCATGTGCGTGGTGGCATCGGCAAGCTGAGTGAAACTTTGGTTGATTGGATTCGATCTAACGGGGGAGAGGTCCACTATCGTCAACAGGCGAAGCACATTGAAATTACAAATAGAAACGCCACGGCGGTAGAAACAAAAAAAGGGCTACGGGTTGAGTGTGATGCGGTGTTAGCAAATTTAACCCCATGGGGGTTGAGTGAACTCCTGGGTGAAAACCGGCCGAAGACGCTAAAAACAGATGTAGAAGAAAACCTAAAACCGACTTGGGGAGCGTTTATGATCTATTTGGGGATCGATAAGGAAAAGTTTTTCAAGAAATTCCCTGGAACAGCCACTCATCATCAAGTAATTGTTGACGGCAACAAACCACTGGGTGAAACCAACTCTGTCTTCTTTTCAATGGCATCGCCGGACGATCCAGATCGTGCCCCAGAAGGAGAAGTGCCGGTAACGGTCTCGACCCATACAGAAATCGGGCAATGGTGGCAACTTTCAAAAAGTGACAAGGGTGCATACGCAGCCAGAAAAGATCGATATGCAGAAAACATGATTGAGGCCCTCTCGGCCGCATTACCAGGGATCCGCGAGTGCGTCACCTTTAGCACAACGGGATCACCTGTTAGTTTTCAGCGTTTTACACGCCGGCCGCAAGGGATGGTCGGGGGATTTCCTCAAGAATCGATTTTCAAAGCGCGGGGGCCAAAAACCGGGGTACGAAACTTACTCTTAGTAGGCGACTCTATCTTTCCCGGTCAATCTACGGCCGGGGTAACGCTCGGTGGCATCCGTGTTGCACGTCAAACGGCAAAACTACTTAGGTAGCCATCTAAGCGGCTTCGATCTGATCAAGGGCCCATTCGGCCGTCTCACGAATTAGCAAATTGTCATGCACGGCGCAAAATGCGACCACATCCTTCAGTTCGGTCAGCTTTTTCACACCCAGATCATACAAAGCGGTGATGCGCAGCCACTCTGGTGTAATGAGCCCCCCAACTTCTGGCGTCATAATAATCGTCTCAACACGATTAATGTACGACAAGCGTGGTTCATCCGAACGCCCTTTCAGCCGCATCCATAACTCTTTCGAATCACTTTCTTGAATAATAGGCGCAACCATTTGCCAATGCTGGCTGGAAAGATGGTTAGACAACGCCTCGATGACTAAAGCGATTTGTCGGCTTGAATCCCCTTTCTTCAAGTCGCTTTCAACGCGATCTAGGATCGCTTTGTCATAGATAAATGAAAGCAACAAGAACAGACGACTACGGACGTCATCAATCATTTCAACCAGCGCCCGCTGTAGCAATCCACCCTCACCATCTTTAGATAAATCGGCCAGCCCAACACTTGCCCAAGATGCCAATCTAAGCTCGCTTTCAATCCCCTTTTCGATATCGCTGCGCGCTTCTTGATTTAAAGCGATATATCCATGTGCATCGAGAGATTTGTAAACACTTAAACGAATACTAGGATCAGAATGGTTAAAATAATCTAGCAGGTCCTCGATGACACCATGGCCTTCAGCAAAACGGAGAGAGAGCACAAGTTGGTCAAATAGCGCGGGGTCATTTTCATATTTTTTCAAATTCTCCCTTAGCCCATAAACTCCGTTTTGGTCAATTAAAGATTGAATCGCCCTCTTCTTAACGCTGGGTGACTTATCCTGGATCAGAGCCTCTAAAACTTCTTGCAAATCATTGGCATTTAAACGGCCGAAGATCTCAGCCATCGCCACCCGTTCTTCAACCTGCTCAGAACTTGATAAAGCCTTAATTTTTTTAGCGGCAATCGCCTTATGGGAATATCCACCAAAATGCATCAGACCTAAAATCGTCTGCTTCACTAAAGTTAGGCTGTCACTTTCAAGGAAAGGCAGCGCATAATCCCCAGCGCTCTCTTTTTCTAGCGCCATGATTGTGTAAACCGCCTCTGGGCTTACCGGGTTTTGACGAGCTGCCAATTGACGTACTTGGGGCAATGTGTCTGTCAGGCCCAATCGGCCGATGCCCTGGACAGCTGCACGAGCGACCCAATCGTTTGGATGGCTGAGCAGCCGTTCTAAATGAGGCACTAACTTATTCGGGGCAACTTTCTCTAGTAGATCGAGCGCATAAACGACTGAACTTGGGTCCTTTGAATCTAGATAATCAAGCAGCACAGCTTGACTCGCTGAGTCATCTAGATCAGAAAGTGAACCTTGCAGACGGCGTTGAGACAAAGCTCGATTTAAGTTAATGACATACCCTTTAAAAACTTCTCGCATCGTCCAAAGCCGTAGCCCGGCGAGCACGAGCAAAACGGCCGAAAACCAAGTCCAGTTGAAAAACGGCAAATTGTTAAAGAGTAAAATCAATAAACCTGCAAACCCCAATCCCATCGGGGCAATAAGTGTTTCCGCAACCACTTGTGATGCAAGACCTGTTTTGGCTGGCAAAGGCTGATAGAGCAACGTCGTTGATGTCCGGTGTGTCGTCCCCACCAAAGAGTCTTCAATAAACTTAATAGCGCTAACGACCAAGAACAGAAAAATCGATGCAGGGGCGATAAAAGAAGAGGTGATTAATGTTAAACTGAGAGCGCCAAAAATAACTGGCAAAAATATAAGTCCGGCAAATAGGCCCCATCTACGCAAAAGCGGGTTGGTAAAAAACAAACGAACAGCAAAACTGAAGATATAAACGCCCATCCAAAAATAGCCGATAAACTGAGCAAGTTGGGTTGGGGTTGGGAACTGCTGTCGAACGACGCGATAAAAGCCGTAATCGATAATAAAATATGAAACCACGGCTAAAAATGAAATTGAAAAAATTGCGCGAATATAGCGTTGATTAAACAGTTCAATAAAAAGTTGAACTGTCTCCCATAGCCCATATCTGGCTTGCTCCTCTTCGAGGCGGCCGGCCGCATCTGTAGGCTTTGAATCAACGATATAGGGGGATAGCAAGCCAATCGCTACCAAGCACCCAACAATCGTGATGGCATTGAGAGCCAGAATATTATTAAGACCGACCAAAGGAATGATGAGAGGAACAAATCCATAACCGATGATTTTAGCGATATCCTCGCCGGTTCCCACAAAACCAAACAACCGTTTTCCCTGTTGTACGTTAAACACGC
Source organism: Chloroflexota bacterium (assembly GCA_020629055.1). GTDB lineage: Bacteria > Chloroflexota > Anaerolineae > Promineifilales > Promineifilaceae > WTJY01. The sequence continues at coordinate 4,474 of JAHDEB010000089.1, read as the reverse complement.
GCCCCGCAATTCCCCAAAAAGCTAAATTAATTAATATAAAGTAGAGCCTGTACCACAAAAGCAGAATCCAAAACAGCCACGCCCCCGCTTCAAGCCACAATCCGACCTGCAAAAGAATTGAAGAAACCAGAAGGATAACCGTTGTCGATTGAAACAGGCGATTGGTTGATACCTTTTGTTCTAAACGAGTGAACAGTGCTCCCAGCACAAGCGACAAAAGAGCAGCAACAATAAATACATAAGCAAAACTCTTCTCTTCAAATACAGATAAGAATAGAGAGAAAGCGGCGGTGTATGAAAAAATTGTTGCTGCGCCGGTAAAAAACGAAAAAACAAACAGTAGGGTTGTCGGCCGATATTCATCCGGCCGCAGGTTTAATGAGGAAGTAAATCGCGAGATCATAAGAAAAACTCACTGTCAAAGGTGGGGGTTGGGATGGGAATAGAGAAGACGGGAGATCTCAACTCTATTTTAATGCGTTTAATTCATTGATATCGGCAATACGATCTCGCAGGTGTCCACACAGGACGCGAATAATGCCGTGGGCAACCTCACTGTGTTTATCCATTAGTTCATACAAAGATGGTCTATCTAAACGGAGCAAGCGCGTAGGCTCCACGGCCGTGATTGAGGCAACCCTCGGCCGGGGGTCCAAAACCGCCATTTCTCCAAAGATATCTTTTTCACCCAAGTTATTTAGGGTATTTTCCCCATCATGTACCCGCACAGATCCACTGATGATGACATACATGTCTTCACCGTAATCCCCTTTTGCAAATAGCTCTTGACCGGTATCGAGTTCTTCTTCCGTCATCACAAGCGCCAACTGAGCCAGCGTCTCATCTGAAATCGAAGAAAAGATCGAGACGGTTTTCAAAATAATCACTTTTTCAATTGTGATTAACATTTATTTACCCCTAGTGTTTTGTCATGCACCGTCTGATGAAGTTTCCAATGTCAAAAAACACTTAAGGTGACATTGTTTTTAAAAACAGTTTCCATCATCTCACGCTTACTATAGCTAAAGCCTAATGGCCAAATCTCATAACGGCGCATGCGACGTGAAAAATACCACTATTAAGAGATTAGGCAACTAAAACTACAAAAAAATGCAAAATCATGACAAAATATTGCTTTTTTTGAAGTAAGTCGGCCGAAAAATGAATATATTTCATTTTGTCGGCTTTTAGAGCGCTGCGATATGAGGTCAAAATCGCAATTTTATTGAGCCATTCCCCTTGGATTCAAAAAGACTACCCCCAGGGGGGGTGAAATCGAAACGCAAAAGTTTTACGATTTCCCCAAAATGACAATATTTAAGGTTAATTGAAAGGTTACCTTTAGGATAGCAGTGCTATAATTACGATATAGTTCATCCAAGCCCGGTTTTATTCGACTATTTTATGCAATGTCAAATAAAACCACATCGCAGGCCTACGCAAAACGAAACAAATTTCCCCATAGCATATGGACATATTCAGGGGCTTGTGAACAGAGTACCGTTTACGATTCACCACTGTTTTATCTAATACAAAAAGTTGGAAGAAGAACAAAACCTACGATGGAGGGTTTTAGTGAACCACAAAAATATTCTCGGCCGGAACTCCTTTTGGAGCCTATTTGCAATCTCCTTAGTAACACTCCTAACAATTGGCGCTTTTGCAAGCAGACCTGTACAAGCAGCAACCTTTACAGTTAACAACTTTGGAGACACAGTTGATGCCAACCCGGGAGATGGCGCATGTGCAGACGCTGGAGGCACGTGTTCCTTGCGTGCCGCAGTAATGGAAGCCAATGCCCTGGCCGGTACAGACACAATCAATATCCCAGCCGGAACTGTCGCCATGTCTCTAACAACAGATACTGGTGGAGGCGAGACTTTTGGCGACATAGATATCTTTAGCAATGTCAATATCGTAGGAGCTGGCACCAATGCAACCATCATTGACGCCAACAGCATCAGCCGAGCGATTCAAATTGGAAACAGCACAACCGTCAACATCGAGAGATTAACGATCCGAGAAGGTTTGACACCTGGGAGCACAGGTGGAGGCATTAACATAGGTGCCGGTGCGACAGTTCTCATTGATCGGGTTCGTTTTACCAACAACTCTGCACCTACATCAGGCCAAGGGCGTGGTGGTGGACTTCATACGTCAGGCAGCAACGTCACGGTTAGGGATAGCATATTCACCAATAACTCAGCGGCCATTGGCGGTGGAGCTATCTCAGCTTTAGCAAATGCCAACCTGATTATTGAAGACACAACATTTGATGGGAATAGCTCTTCCCCTGGTGCTGGAGCAGGCGTTTATGCTCAGAATACAACGTCAACAATCGTAACCATTCGACGCAGTACATTTAAAAACCATGTCAACAGCGCCGTATTTAATAACGGAGCCACTGTTAACATTGAAAACAGCACGTTTACGGGGAATACGTCCAGCAACTTTGGGGCCGTCAACCAAACAAGCGGAAGCACGACGGTCAACAATAGTACCTTTTCAGGAAACAATAACTCAGGCGGTGCTGACAGTTTAAATAGAAGCGTTTCTGGAACAATCACAGTCAGCAACTCAATCCTTGAGGGAAATAGCACAACGAACTGTAGTGGCGGGGTAGTCGATGGCGGGAATAATATTTCGTGGCCGGCCGGGAATGACTGTCTCGGAACAGAAGCGGACCCACTTTTAGGGGCCTTATCAAGTGCAGGTAGCACAACCGAGTATTTCCCAATCGATCGAGGGAGCCCTGCTTGGAATGCAGGCAACAATGGGACATGTGCAGCCAATGACCAAACAGGAACAGTCCGGCCGCAAGGTGCAACGTGTGACGCTGGTTCATTTGAATTAGTTGTGCCAGCTTATGATCTCACCATCATCAACGACTTATTGCCTTCAACCAATGTTGTTCTTGTGAACGGCACCTACTACCCAACCGCCACAGGGGCACAGCTAAGCGTGGCCGACATCGAAACCGCTCTTGTCGCTGGTGATCTCACCATTGACACAACGGGAAGTGCAGGCGAAAACGGAGACATAACTTGGAATGCAGACGGCTTTTTAGCTGATTGGAACTGGACCGGTTCGCGCAGCTTAACCGTTAATGCAAACGGAGACATCCGCTTTGGCTCCCAAATCGAGAGGTTTGTTGGGTCGGGTGGAAGCATCAATGTAACCTTTAATGGAAACCAAGGGGGAACTGAAGGGTATGTTCGTCACAATCAAGGCAGCAGCATCGATACGCTTGGCGGCACCTACTCTGCCACAGGCACCGGCGCTTCTACCGGTGATAGTATCGGTATTTTTCCTGAAACATCCGGGGTGATGATTACGCAAAACTCATCAGTTGTGGCAAATGGGGGTGTGACAATAAATGGAACCGGTGGAAGTTCACCAACAGGCGCGGCCGGGGTTATGATCGCTGATGGGGGGAATATATCAAGCAGCGGTGATATTAACGTTTTCGGATTTAGTGGAGCTGGAGATGGCACAGTTGGAGGGAATAATCACGGTATCTACATTGTGGGCTCTGGCAGTATTAATTCTCAAATCAATCAAAGCGGCAGCAGCCAACTAAACCTGATTGGGGAAACCAACAGCACAGCAGGGGATGGTCGGGATATCTATATCGCCTCACCGGGCGAAATCAACTCTGCAACCGGACCGATATTGCTAAACGGGAATAGCCCTTCTTTTGAAAGCGGGTCGGTCATTTCCGGTTCAGGCGAGTTGAAAATTGAGCAACTGAATGCGGCCGACACCTTGACCATTAACGCCCGTGACGTACAGGCATTTCAAGATGGATTTTCACAAATCACAATCGGCCGAGCTGATGCCACCGGACGAGTCAATGTCGATGGAGTAGGCGGTATCCCAAGCGCGCAATTTAACGACCCACTCTTGATCCAAGCACCTGGGACGGGCGGTGATGTGCGCACCGATGACACTCCGATCGAAATGCTGGGGGGCAACAGCTTCCTTGTCGTAGCTGATCAAGACTACTTGTTGGCTCAAATCATCAACAAAGGTGGGGCGGTTGATATACAAAGTCTAAATGGAAACATTATTGGTGGGTACATTGAAACTTTCTCCACCACGGGAGTTGGTGGTGCAGTCACCATCGATGCTTCAAATGGATTTGTACAACTCTTGAACTCAGTTCCAGGGCCTGGGGGCTCAATCAACACGGCCGGTGACACCACAACTAACGGCGGTGAGATCAATATCACCCACGGAGGCGATGGCAACACCCCATTTAGTGTAGGTGATGCATCAACCAATGGAGTAGCTGATGACCTGATTACAGGTGGTGCAACGATTTCTGCCTCACCGGTGGCCCAAGCCTTTTTGGGGAACTTTACGCAAGTTGGGCCAGCTGATATCAATATCATCACGACAGTAACGAGCCAAACCGGTCCGATCTTTACGGTAACCAATAACAGCGACACCAACGGCGTCTGTGAACCAGCTA
>JAHDEB010000347.1 GCA_020629055.1 Chloroflexota bacterium | reverse complement strand
GAGGAGGTTGGCAAGCATGGCAAGTCGTGAATTTATGAGGGGCTCAACAACAAAGTTCCTAAATAATCACGCAATAAGGTATCCTAGATTACATCGCCTTGCGTATCCAACTCTAAACTTTAGCTATTGCAGTTTTTCAGCAATCCAGCGTTTTTAGCTAAGACGTGTTTCGTGGTTCAAAATATCGCCCTTGCTGCTTTAAATAATTTTCATTTTTATATCCCTTATGCATAAAAAACATTCTTTTTTTCAACCGATTTTAGCTGCCTGTCTATTGGCGGCCGGCGCCTTCTGGCTAAACGGACCCGTCATAACTCAAGCGGCTCCACCAGCCGTTGGGGAACCGATCCCAACGATTAGCTGCACCAACGGCATGACGGCCGTTGTCTATGCAGACAATCTCTCATCCCCAGATGGTTTAGCGTTTGATTCGGCCGGCAACCTATTTGTCGCGGAAGAAACCGCAGGGCGGATTACCCAGATTAACAGTGATGGTTCTAAATCAGTCATCATGACCGGTCTTAGTTTTCCAGAGGGGATCGCCTTCGACAACGACGACACTCTGTACGTCGTAGAAGACATTGACCTTGTCGGCACATTGAAAAAACGGACATCGGCCGGGATTGAAACGGTGATCGATAACACGTTGAGCTTCCCTGAAGGGGTCGCCATCGGGGTAGATGGCAAAATTTATGTCACCGCTTCAGACGCAGAAAAAATTAATCCAAACGACCTCAACCCAAGCAATGCGACCGATTTTCATACTTACCTCTATGCGTATGAATCAGCAGAGCCCCATAATCGGACCACGCTACTAGATTTAGAGCCGCCGTTTATTATCGATTTACAAAATAGCACTGCATCGCTAGACCAACCGAGCTTTTCGGGTATCACCATTGGTCCAGATGGCATGCTATATGTTGCCAGTGAATCATCGGGCATTGAAGTCATGACCAGCTATGACACAGGCTTTCCATTTGGAATCATCGACATCACGATCGCTTCCAACTCAAGCGTCTTCAAAGTAGACCCAGCAGCGGCACCTTCAACCGATGTTCCGGCCGTCTTCGTAGAAAATTCAGTTGTTCCTGAAGGGGTACGGTTCCAAAATAGCGGATTCCCGTTATTAATTGCTGAAGAAGGCAAAGAGGATCCTCCGGGTGTTTTTACCGATGGTAAACTGCTTTCGGCCGATTCTACCGGTAGCACAACCGTGTTGTGTACCGGCTTTGGCGCTTTAGAAGATGTTATTGTTGGTGCAGATGGCTCGATTTATTTAAGCGAAGACAACACCAGTCGAGTGATCAAACTAAGCGGCGTCACACAGCCCCCAACGGAAACCCCGACCGTTACCGCAACACAAACCGCAACCTCAACGGCCACACCGACAGCCACACAAACCTCGACTTCCACCCCTACGCCGACCGCCGTACAAACCGAACAAGCAACTCCATCAGTTACCCCTACACCAACCAATACGGCTGAACCGAGTGGCACAATCCCCACACGGACACCCGAACCGCCAACAGAAACCGAAGAGCATCAGGTGTTTTTACCCCTGCTGCGTCAACTGTTCGAAAGCCTATTTGGCAGATAGCAGCTAAGGCGGGACGCTCGAATGAGCAAATTTAATTTATTGGTCGGGGAAAATAACGCTATCACGTCCGGCTAGTCGCGACTGGACATGCTCCACAACAATGTCTAAGTGATCTTCTCGATGGACGAAGTTTAGATCGCTTGAAGGGATCGTGACAACAGGGCATAGATCAAAAGAAGAGATCCAATCTTTGTAAAAGACGTTGAGGGTCGATAGATATTCGGCCGAAATTCCAGCTTCCATCTCGCGCCCTCGCTTCTGGATTCGATCAACTAAAATATTGACGGGACAATCTAAATACAACAAAAGATCTGGCTTTGGCAAACCGGCAATCACTAACTCATAGGCGGTTTTGTAAGCTTCGTAGTCACGATCGGGCAAGCTGCCCATATGGTTTAAAACACGAGCAAAAATGTGGGCGTCTTCATAAATGCTACGATCTGAAATCGCAGAGGCTGGGCTATCATAGAGTTCTTGATGCTGCTTAGCCCGGTGCCCCAGAAAAAAGATTTGTAGATGGAAGCCCCAGCGCGCCATGTCGTCATAGAAATCGGCTAAAAAAGGGTTGTCTTGAACAGACTCATAGCCCGTTTGCCAATCTAGGCGCTCGCCTAGGCGTGTCGTTAGTGAAGTTTTACCCGCACCGATGTTACCGGCAACAAGTACAAATTTTTTTGTCATAGATGGGGATTATACCAGGCAGCTTTTAGAAGCGGTATTTGGCCTTACGCGCAGCAGAGCAACCAACCTTCAAATTGTTTGTGCACCCTTCACGCATCTAACCTCGGCCGAGCATGGTGGGGCTGATATAATCGGCCCGCATGCTAAACACTTTGCTTCGCTACGAATGGGTCTTTTGGACCGCCGCCTGCATCGCCACCGTATTTCTAAATCCGGCCGACTTTCCATTCTTTATCGCATTACCCATCTTCGCCATTCTACGCCCGATTGCCGGGAAGCCGATCCTACCAGACAATCGTCTTGCGCTCCCGATTTTCGGCCTGCTCATCATGATCGGCGTGTCAGCCGCCGTCACACCCGATCTCCCCTTTAGCTTTCGAAAAATCGCTGGCCTGCTGAATGGAATAGGTCTTTTTATCTCGTTAAGCATTGCGGCCAAAGAATGGGTCAACTTACCCACATGGCTGCTCCTTTTATTTGGGATGCTGATCGCCGGTGCTGGCGCGTTAGGCGCTGACATCTATGCACGCATTCCCCTTCTCTTTCCGCTTTTTCGCTTTTTCTATCGGCTCGTCCCCCTGTTCCCCTCAGTCGGCCGGGTGTTGAACCCCAACCTAATCGCCGGTGCCATGCTCATGACCCTTCTTCCCGCCGTGGGTCTGATTTTATCAGCACGCCAAAAGCAACAACCAATCTTATTGATAGTCTCTGCCATTTGCGTGTGCGTACAAACGTTCATGCTACTCATCATGCAGTCACGGGGAGCGATCATAGCGGCGAGTATTGGGACATTTGCCATCGTTTATCTTTTAAGGCCGAACACCCGAGTGACTATGCGACGTTTTTCACTGGGTGGCATCTTTTCAATATTGCTCTTGGTTTTACCCATCTGGCCACAAGCCGTGCAAGAACAGCTGCAATCTGCCTATTTTGCGACCCTGGTTAAAGGGGATGAAGGAGAAAAGGGATTAGATAGCCTATCTATTCGATTACAAATTTGGGATCGGGCAGCAACAAACATCAAAGACCAACCCCTCACAGGCCATGGGATGAACATTTTTCGCACCATTGCCAACGAGCCAACCCCCATCCTGCCATCGGGCAATGAAATACCCCATGCGCACAATTGGGCCCTGCAAATAATTTTAGAATTGGGTGCGTTGGGCTTGCTTTTTTATGGCTGGTTATTGGCTTTGGCTATAGGCAGTTTGCGCAACGTATGGAAAGAAAAACCAGGTTTAAGAGCTAAAACGGCCGGGGTCGCGGCCGCGCTTCTCGCCTTCATGATTTTTGGGCTACTCGATACCATTAGCCCAGGGGCGCGACCCGATTTTATTTTTTGGACCTTATTAGCGGCCGCCATGGCCGCTTAAGACTGGGGCTTTTCCCATTCAGCCGGAGCAGCTTGCAACAGTCCGCGAGCCGCGAAACCAT
>JAHDEB010000088.1 GCA_020629055.1 Chloroflexota bacterium | reverse complement strand
ATACAAAGGGGTGAACCACATTTCAGTATGTCAGCTATTTATGCCCCTTTGTACTAGTCTGTACGAATCTGTTCACGATCTTTAAATCGAAAAGCGCTCTGGCAAGTTCAGAGCGCTTTTTTTATACGAATTAGCCGGCATACGCAGTCTTACGCATAGAGGTTTGTTTAAATTGGATTACACTAAATTCGATTTCTAGCAGCCAGTTGGCCTGCTATTTTTTGATTGACAGCGCATTAACGGTTGAAACGGATTCAATCAATAAGCGTATTAAGAAGTGAAAGGCGGGTTGACGCAAGAATCCCCGCTTGTTACAGTCTGTTTACAGCTAACTAAAGGCAGAACACGTCATAGACGCAAAAGCTATTTCCACCACACCCACATTACCCCAATTTAAATTACAATTTTTATCCGGCCGTCAGGCCCATTAATTATGGATGCAAAACTAACAAACGAACAGGAAACCCTGTTGAAAAGATCACGGGATGTCTTGGGCCAAGTCCGAGACACCTTGGCAAGCTCATCATCAACGGCCGAAGAGCGCGAGGCGCTGGCCGAATCGATGCGCCAGCTAGACGAGCTGTTTTTGCTTGTCGTGGCGGGTGAATTTAATGCGGGCAAATCATCTTTTGTAAATGCGCTGCTGGGCACAGACGGCCTTTTGCAAACAGGCGTAACCCCAACAACCAGTCAAATCTGGCTGTTAAAACATGGTCCAGAATTGACAGAATCTCCACGAGAAAAAGGGGTTTGGGTACAAACGGCGCCAATCCCGATGTTGGAAACCCTGAACATTGTCGACACCCCCGGGACCAATGCGATTAATCGTGAACATGAAGCGTTAACCACTGACTTTATCCCACGTAGCGATCTTGTTTTATTCCTGACTTCGGCCGACCGTCCATTTAGCGAGAGCGAGCGTCAATTCTTAGAAAAAATCGGAAATTGGGGCAAGAAAATTATTTTCGTCATCAACAAAATCGATATCTTTGATAATGAGGACGAACGGGAAAAAGTTATTCAATTTGTAACCGATTCAGCCCGTGAGCTGATCGGAGAAAAACCAAACGTATTCCCAGTCTCAGCCAAATTGGCTCAAAAAGCCAAAGCGGGTAATCCACAACATTGGGACGCCAGCGGTTTTGGCCCGATGGAAGATCACATCGAAAAAACCTTGGACGAGAAAGGGCGCTTCCGCTTAAAACTTCTGAACCCGATCGGAGTTGGTAAAAAATTAGTAGACACTCGACTTGAATACATTAGCGGTGACTGGTCGATGTTAGAGCAAGACAAGCAGCTGCTGTCAGATATCGAAGGACAGATGTCATTCTATGATGAAGACATCGAACGGAACTTCGAAGCTCGCCTGAGCGAAATTCAAACGATTCTTTATGAAATGGAGCAGCGTGGAAATACATTTTTTGACGATACGTTGCGTATCGGCCGTATTCCTGACCTCGTACGCGGCAGCTATGTTGCCGAGCAGTTTGAAACAGAAGTCCTAAAAGATGTGCCGCGCCAAATTGAAGATCGCGTTGGCGAATTGGTTGACTGGATGGTTGAACAAGATCTACGTCAATGGACGGCCGTTAGTGACCATCTTAGCAAACGAAACGACGTTCTCATGAATCGAGTGGTAGGGCAGGGAACTGCTCAAGAAAGCACCTTGGCATATGATCGCCAGCGTTTAGTTGACTCAATTAGTAAATCAGCTAGAAAATCTGTTGACACTTATGACAAAAGTTATGAAGTTGATCAGATTAATGTGCGTATTCGGGAAGCGCTCGCAGGTGTGGCAGGTTTAGGGGTGGCGGCCGGGGTCACGGCCGCCGTTATTATTACGGTTAGCTCCGTTGACATTACCGGTGTTTTATCCGGTGCCTTAATCGGCGCACTTGGCTTATTTGTTTTCCCAAATCGTCGAAACAAAGCTAAAAAAGATTTGGCAGAACGGCTCTCTAATATGAAAAACGAGCTAATGACCAATTTAAGGGATCAGTTTAATCGGGAACACAGACGTTCGCGTCAACGCTTAGATGATGCGATTGCACCGTTTTCTCGCTTTGTACGGGCTGAATCAACTAAGGTTGAAGGGGTTCGTGATAAGCTGATGGATTTAGAGCATGAATTAGGCGGTCTATCACAACAGGTTCAAGCGCTTTAATCGGTAGCGAAAGCCATCAATTCAATGTTACAATCAAAGAGTTGTGTCGGTCAGACTTTTGGCCAACGCAACTCTTTTTTATTTGATTTCACTACCGGACAGATTTTAGGTTATGGGAAAAAACCCCTCATCCGACCCCTTCGGGTTGCCACTGTCCCAATCAGCTTGGGCGTTCTCCCTCAGGGAGAAGGATTTCAGGCTCGCTTGACGGCAAAATTTTGCCAAAATGAGCGGCGTGGCTCCCCTCTCCCAAGCTTGGGAGAGGGGTTGGGGTGAGGGTTGATGGGCTAAACTAGGTTTTTGAAGAGTTTGAAGCACTTTCTTAAATCTGTCCGGTAGTGAATATTTGATTAACCGTCTAGTGTTTTGTCAATCGTCATTTGATCGGAATTTTGATGGTTCAAAACACTTAAAGCTACGTCATTCTCGAGGACTATTTCCATCTATCCATTCTTGACGTAGTACTAGCGAGGTACACGATTTGGACATCATCAAAAATGATCATAACGGCAAAGAATTGTGGCGTTACCCGGCCGAAGTTCTAGAACAAAACGAAACCGAAATCCGCGTAAAAGCTTACTTTAATCGAGATGATCATGATGCCGGTTATGTTCTCTACAAAAGAAACGATCTGTTTATAGAGACATTTTATAACGATCGCTGGTATAACGTCTTTGCCATCTATGATCGGGACACAGAGCGGCTCAAAGGTTGGTATTGCAATATGACGCGCCCAGCAACTTGGGACGATCAAGAGTTAAAGGCTGATGATGTTGCCCTTGATGTTTGGGTATTTGCAGATAGCCAGCGGGAACCCATCGTCTTAGACCAAGAAGAATTTGTAGAGCTGGGATTAAAACCAAATGACATGCAGCAGGCGCTACTGGCGTTAGACCAAGTGTTAGCGTTGGCGAAAGAAGGCACCCTCCCCAAGTAAAAGAGCTATTTTTCCTGCTTTTCTTCTAACTTGTGAATCATGCACCACGCCCGCAAATATTCAGCCACAGACCAAGCCTGAACCGGGCATCCACGAGGGGTAAAGGGAGCATCTCCATCAAAAATTTCGCTGATGCTACCCAATCCATGATCGCTTAAGTGGCGCAATGCAGGGGCGAGATAAGAGCGAGCCATTTCAGGATCTTTGTACACGCGCAAATGGGCTGCAATAAACGGCCCAATCAACCAGGCCCACACGGTACCTTGATGATAAGCACCGTCTCGTTCTCGCACATCTCCTTTATAAACACCGATATAGTCCGGGTCGTTGGTGGCTAATGAGCGCAGTCCGTGCGAGGTCAAAAGCTGCTTTGCCGTCGCATCTAGAACCATTTTTTGCTGTAGGGATGTTAATGGGCTGTACGAGAGTGAGACAGCGAGCAATTGATTCGGCCGTAAATTGGATTCATTCCCATCTGGCCCATCAATCACATCGTAGCAGTAGTTTTTATCGGCATTCCAGAATTTAGAGAAACTTGTTTTAACCTTGGCTGCCAATTCGTCATAGGTCACGGGGGAAAAACCAAGCTTGTTTGAAAAATGGCACATATTTCGCAATGCGTTGTACCACAGTGCATTGATTTCTATCGCTTTACCCGTTCGAGGGGTCACAACCCAGTCACCCGCCTTTGCATCCATCCAAGTTAGCTGTTGTCCTTCTTCACCTGCATACAGCAAATTGTCAGCTGAATCGATTTTTATCGAATAGCGAGTACCACGCTGATGCCAACGTAGGATGTCCTGCATGACCGGGTAAAGTTCACGCAAAAGTTCAATATCTTCTGTCGCTTCGATATAGGTCCGCACCGCTTGGAAATACCATAGGCTGGCATCGGCCGTGTTGTACTCCGGCTCTTCACCTACGTCGGGGAACCGGTTGGGCAGCATGCCTTTGTCTACATAGCGAGCATAGGTGCGTAAGATGCTCTTCGCAATCTCTTCTCGGCCGCTGCACAAAGTTAAACCAGGAATGCCGATCATTGTGTCGCGCCCCCAGTCACTAAACCAAGGATAGCCAGCGATAATCGAATGACCGTTTGGATCTGTCGGGTGCGGCCGGTTGACGATGAACTGATCGGCTGCTAGCACAAGTTGTCGAATATCTTCACCCAACGGCCCTTGTACCCGCTCTGCCTGCTCGATTAAATTCGCCTCATGAGCCAGCCTTCTCTGATAAGCTCCATCACCATTTAAGTCGACATTTTCTTCGGTACTTGCAACGATCGTCACCGATTCCCCAGCGTTTAGCGTAAGAGCGAAGTCAGCTACATTGAGGTGGTCCTCAACAACGTCCGGTTGCCCCCGATACTCCTCTTGGCTGTAAAAATAATCTTCGTGCCACTCTTCTTGTGGATAAATTTCTCCACGGCTCACTTTTAGATAGAGTGGTTCTGCCCCGTCTTCCATGATGATTTTTAACCCGTCATCAACAATTTCAATCTCGGTTTCTAAATCCTCCGCAATTGTCGTTTTGTGATAGTCCCGGTAGTTAACCATCGCTTTGGGGTATAGGTGGAGTGGCTCGCTTGCCCGCAAAAGTCTGTATTGAATATAGGTTGTATTCTCACCCAACTCCATCCAAATTCGTTTTTCTAATACCGCATCTGCAAATGAATAGGTCCAAGTAGGCGTTGTTCCTTCTAGTCGGAAACGCTCTAAATTGAAATGACCAAAAGGCTCCGTCAGGCCCGGTTCTTCTTCATCATCACCAAACCACCGATCCACATAAATGGGGTAGTAGGTATCATCATATTTCACAGTTTCATCTAGCTTTGTCAGCATTAAGGTTCGTCCCAATGGTGGCTTAAGCGCGGCAATTAAAAGCCCATGGTAGCGTCGGGTTAACATGCCCGAAATGGTTCCCATGGCGAATCCGCCTATCCCATTGGCAACTAGCCATTCTCTGTTGGATGAAACGCCGATCCGACCGCATGCTTCACGTCCAAGATCAACTATCATGATTACCTCTCTTTTAGAAGGTGATGGGTATAGAAACCCCTACCTGATGAACACTAAGGTGATAATAACTGTATTTAAATCGGCATGCAATGGCCCTCGGCCGGCAAAAGCAACTACACAAGGCGCAATTGGATGCAAATAAAATTTTTGCACGATTTAAACTTAATATGCTTGAAAAATTCAGGAAAATTGAGTGAGGGAACTAAAGTCTATCTCTAAAGTCTAATTGTGCCTAGGGATGTCAACCCCTTAAAGCGTTTACTTATAAATGAAGGTGGATCAAAATTATTGAATGAATAAATATGCATGGCTTACTACTGGTTTTTCGTTGTTTTTGTTACTAATCCTGATGCTAGCCAATAATGGATCTGATCTGATTTTATTATTTACTCAGTTTCCAATGGCGGATAAGATCGGACATTTCTCACTATTTGGTGCATTGGCTTTTTTAGTCAATAAAGCGCTGAGCTGCAGAACCCGCATTTGGTTTGGTAAAGTAATATTGGTAGGAAGTTTTTGGGTGCTTGCACTGGTCGCTTTGGAAGAACTTTCTCAGATATTTATCAATACTCGGCAATTTGATGTTACCGATTTTATGTATGATTGTGTAGGTATATATTTGGGCGGTTTTGTTGCGGTTTTAACTGATAATTTGACATTGCCTGATGCAAAAATCATTGGAATGATAAGAAAATCGCGATTATGATAAGAGAAATGAGAAAGAAATAAGTTATCCTTCAATGCGTGACAAGTGATTAGATTGTAGATGTACACCTAGTATCATCGGGACCAGGCAACTACCACCTCAGATCAGAGCCCCGTACATCTACCTAATTACAAAGGGCGATAAGACGCCTGCTGGTACAGAGGGTAAAGAAAGGGATTGATGAATTTCAAAATACTGAGGGATGTCCTACATATAAAATGTTATGCAAGGCCCAAACATACCAAAGCTATCTAATCTAGATCAAAAATATTCCAAAGGATCAATGACTGACAGCGCTGCTAAGAGCGTTGTTTTGCTTTCTGATGGATGTAGCTTGCCTTGGCTCGATGAATTCGATTCAGCTGCTTGTTTAATGGGGGAGCGCCTCAGATTCATTTCTTTGTTTAGGCAAGGGAAAAATCAGGTTCTGCCCCATCAACTTTTTGGCGAACTTGCCGAGACGGTGATCCCTAAAGTTTTGATTGTACCGGGTGGGGATAGAGGTTTAAAACAGCTTTTGGTTGACCCGCGTGTGCATCATCTAATCGGCCGAACGGCGGCAAGAAACGGAAAAATCGCCTTAGCTGCCGGTGCTGAACTGATTTTGAGCCAAACCCCATTAGAATTCAGGATTCAGCCTAAAAACCTAATTCTTCAACGTAATTTAACCCCTACACAATTCGCAAACCAGATTTTTTCTCGCTAAAATCAACCACCACCAGCCTATCAATTTTGACATAAGAGAGTCGTTAGCACTCTACGTGTCTATTTGCTAAAACACCTTGACACACCCCCTGTAGATTGGTAGAATTCCAGCCGATTAGCACTCTTCACCAAGAGACTGCTAAATTCCAAACTGAATTTTTAAATCAAAATTTTAAACAGACACAACCGGGTGATGTTTTGCATTGCCTAAGAGAGGACGTGTCAAATGACTTTATAGGAGAGTTTCAAAATGAATCTGAAACCACTTGGCGACCGTTTGGTTGTTGAACCAAAAGAAAAAGAAACGACTACCGCTTCTGGTCTGGTACTTCCAGACACCGCATCTGAAAAGCCACAACAGGGAACTGTTGTTGCCGTAGGCCCAGGTGCTCGTGATGGTGATGGAAAACGCATCAAAATGGATGTTAAAAAAGGCGACACCGTACTTTTTGCAAAATATGCTGGCACCGAAGTGAAACTTGACGATAGCAAAGTTCTGATCATGAAAGAATCAGACATCCTTGCTATTGTTGGCTAATAAAATTTTAGGAGATTAATTACGATGGCTAAACAACTCGTATTTTCTGAAGATGCACGTCGCAAACTAAAGACGGGTATCGATACATTGGCAGATGCAGTATCTACCACCCTTGGACCAAAAGGTCGCAACGTTGCATTGGACAAAAAATTTGGCGCACCAACCGTTACTCATGACGGTGTGACCGTAGCTAAAGAAATTGAATTGGAAGATCCATATGAAAATATGGGTGCCCAACTTCTAAAAGAAGCTGCAACCAAAACCAACGATATCGCTGGTGACGGAACAACAACTGCAACCGTTTTGGCGCAAAGCATTGTTAACGAAGGTTTGAAAAATGTTGCTGCTGGTGCAAATCCAATGTTGTTAAAACAAGGGATCGAAGCTGGCGTAGATGCATTGGCTGCTCGCATTCGCGAAATGGCTGTTGCAATCGACAGCAAAGAAGAAATCGCTTCTGTGGCTTCTATCTCTGCTCAAGACCGTAAAATTGGTGATTTGATCGCTGATGTAATGGACAAAGTCGGCCGTGACGGGGTTATCACTGTTGAAGAATCACGTGGTTTGGAATTCGAAACTGAATTCGTTGAAGGTATGCAGTTCGATCGTGGTTACATGAGCCCTTACTTTGTAACTGATCAAGACAACATGGAAGCGATCATCGAAGATGCTTACATTTTGATCCACGACAAAAAAATCAGCTCTGCTGCTGACATCGTTCCAATTATGGAAAAAGTTTTGCAGACCGGCAGCCGTAACATGGTTGTAATCGCCGAAGATATCGAAGGTGAAGCTTTGGCTACCTTGGTATTGAACAAACTACGTGGCATGATCAACGCATTGGCTGTTAAAGCTCCTGGCTTTGGCGACCGTCGGAAAGCGATGTTGCAAGACATTGCGATCTTGACCGGTGGTACCGTCATTACCGAAGATATGGGTCGCAAACTTGACTCTGCTACTTTGGAAGATCTTGGCCGTGCTGCAAAAATCGTTTCAACCAAAGACAACACCGTTGTTGTTGATGGCGCTGGCGATGGGGACCAAATCAAAGGGCGCGTCGAGCAAATCAAAATCGAGATTGACAAATCAACCTCTGACTACGATCGTGAAAAACTACAAGAACGTTTGGCCAAACTTTCTGGTGGTGTTGCAATCATCCGTGTGGGTGCAGCAACCGAAGTTGAACTAAAAGAGAAAAAACATCGTGTTGAAGATGCTTTGAGTGCGACCCGCGCGGCCGTTGAAGAAGGCATCGTTCCTGGCGGTGGTGTGGCTCTAATCAATGCACTTTCAGCCCTAGACAGCGTATCAGTTGCTGAAGGCGATGCAACAACCGGCGTTTCAATTTTGCGCAATGCTTTGAAAGCACCAATGCGTAAAATCTCTCAAAACGCAGGCCAAAACGGCGACGTTATTATCCAAAACGTTGCACGTGCAAATGCTGAAGCAAAATCAACCACAATGGGCTATAACGTGATGACTGGTGAGTACTGCGACATGATCGCAGCAGGCATCATCGACCCTGCGAAAGTTACCCGTGGCGCTTTGGAAAATGCAGCATCAATCGCTAGCATGATCCTAACAACGGAAGCGTTGATTACAGATATTCCAGAAGCAGAGGCTCCAATGCCACCAATGCCTCCTGGCGGCGGTATGGGCTTCTAGTTCACTGTTTTGGTCCAATCTGGACATTTAAAGCAAACCTTAAAGGGCGGCACCATCGGTGTCGCCCTTTTTTGTTCCCTGTTTTTTGTTAAAATAGCGTGAAGGGCTGAAAATGCTTTTATAGGTTTTTTCAGCTAGGTGGGGAAATGTTTGGCTTTTAGATGCGGTATCAACCCGGCCAATCCTATGAAAAACCGACTTTCACAAGCAACTTTTGTGAAAAGGATAAAGGTGTCATTAAGATGGGAAAACAATTGGTTGATAAGATATTGCCGGTGCTTGAAAAAATCATTTGGCCGCAAAGCGAGGCGATGACTCAATTTGGCTTGCAGACCTACGAGATGGGGATGGATTGGGTTGATCAGTACGAGGAAGATGTGCGGGTAATTCAGACCGCAATTAACACCTTTAAATCGAGCGACTCGCGGCCGTATGCCTTAGCCGGTGTTGCCTACCTGCTGACTAGCCTGTCAAAAGAAAAGAACGGGGAATATGACCCAAACGGGTTAGATGAGGCGATGAAGTGGTTGGCCGCCGCACAAGCGATCGAGGCGGATCGCCCCCATATTAATTTTATTGAGGGTCAAATTTACGTCTTTAAGGGGGAGCTAGAAAATGCCCGAACCGTACTTGATTACCTGCACACGCAAG
Source organism: Chloroflexota bacterium (assembly GCA_020629055.1). GTDB lineage: Bacteria > Chloroflexota > Anaerolineae > Promineifilales > Promineifilaceae > WTJY01. Next base: position 13,493 of record JAHDEB010000088.1, on the reverse strand, counting down.
CCCCTTATATTTATCGGCTAAATATTACTGAAGCGCTGTTGCAAGAAAAAATGGGCGATTTAGACGGTATGGAAAGCTACTATCTTGAAGCGGAACGCTTTGCAGATACAGTTCCCCAAAAAGTTCGTATTCAGTCGATTCTGGGCGATTCGTTTATGAAGGTCGAGGCGTATGAAAAAGCGTTGAAATATTATAAGCAGGCGATTTATTTTAATCGTGAAGCGCCAAAGCTGTGGCACAAGAAAAGCTTGATTTACTGGAGATTACAAAATTATGAAGACTGCAAGCGATGCAACGACATTGTGATGCGTCTGAGCCCCAACAGCAAGGCGGGTGCCCGAGTTCGCGAAGAATTGAAAAAGAAGATGGGGACCGGCAATTTGTTTGATCGTTTTAAAGGGGATGGTTAGAACCGGAAGTCTTATATGCCAAATAAAAAGGATGTTGCCAAATGGAAACATCCTTGGTGATTATACCAGTCTGGTTTGCTCCCCTCAGGCCCAGTGGGAGAGGGGAGCAAACCAAAACACCTGAATGGTTACCATCCATTTTTTTATTTTGGATCAACCCTAAAAGCTATTCCAAAGGTTTTAAATCATCTAAGATCCAAGGTAATAGCTCTGCGACGGTAGGGTGGGTTAAAACTGTTCTGCGGAAAAGTTTATAAGACGCCTTTGTCATCATGAAAGGGGCGAAGATATTGATAATCTCGTCGCCGCCGATCCCAAGGATCGTCACACCTAAGAATTCTTCGGTGTCAGCATCGACGAGGACCTTGATTAACCCATCTGTTTCAGCTTTTTCTTTGGCCCTAGAAATACGCGACATGTTGCGGGTTGCCATGAGTACGTTTTTGCCGCTCTCACGGGCCTCTTTTTCACTCATGCCGATACGGCCGAGGGGCGGGTCGATGAACATCGCATAAATTGTGTTCCGGTCAGATAGCTTGCGATCCCCTGAGCCAGTATAAAAGTCATAGAAAATCTCACCATCATTTACCGAAGTGTGGGTAAAAGCCCCTTCACCATTGACATCACCAACCGCAAATATGTGCGGCACGTTGGTTTGCATTGTTTCGTTGACAGAGATAAAGCCTCGGCTGTTGCGTTCGACCCCGGCCGCTTCTAGATTCAGCTTGTCGCTGTTCGGTAAACGCCCCACCGCGATGAGTAGATGCGTGCCGCTTACAGACTTCATTTCCCCATCTTGTTCAAAAGTCACTTCAATATCTTGTGGGTTGTGTTGGGCCAACTTTTTCACAAATGCGCCGGTAATCACCTCAACACCATCTTTTTCAAGAATATCTTGGGCTGATTTGGCGATATCTGCATCTTCGCGCCCCATTAGCTGTGGACCCGCTTCGATGATGGTGACTTGGCTACCAAATCGTTGATAAGCTTGGCCAAATTCCATACCGATATAACTGCCGCCGATAATGACCAATTTTTCTGGCAGCTCTTCTAAGTCTAGTAAGCCACGATTGTCGATCCAATCAACGCTGTCTAACCCTTCAAAAGGAAAGGTGCGAGAACGAGTACCGGTGTGAATCACAATCGTTTCCCCATAAATCACATCGTCCCCAATTCGAACAGTATGCTCGCTCTCAAACTGGCCAAACCCGTCATAGAAATCGACATTTTCCATTCCGCGAAGCCAGCCGCCCATGCCGGTGGTGCCATTGTTACGAATCGTGTTCATGCGTTCGCGCACCGTCTGGTAATTGATGGAGAAGTCGCCTGTTTCTACCCCAAATTCTGGGCCTCTGCGGGCCATGTGAGCCGCACGAGCACTGGCGACAATCGTTTTTGTGGGGGTACAGCCATAGTTGACGCACGAGCCACCGACACGGTCCGCTTCGATGATGGCGATTGATTTTCCGGCCGAATTTAATTTTGGAATGACTGAACCGGTTGCTTGGCCGGTACCGATCCAAATAATGTCATATTTTTTCGTCATAATATTTACTCCTGAATTTAAACCCTATGTTTTGCTTTGACGCCAACAGGAAAAAAAATATTACAGACAGGCCGGTTTTGATCGGAAAATTAAAACCGCTCAATTACATTTCTAATATTTTAGATTCTAAAAATTGTATGACGTTTGAGCCGATTTCGGCCGGGGATAGTGGGCTGGTATCTAAGTAGAAATCTGCATGCTCACGGGCATGTGATAGGCGGTCGTTTTGAATGTCAACTCTTTCAGGCCCTAAATCGATATGTGGGCGTCGTTTTAACGTAGTTGGGTAATCGACGTCTAAATAGATCAAAAGATCCGGCTTGGTCAATTTTTGCCACATGTCTTTCACGTAGGAATGTTCCTGGGTCGGCATTTTGATGTTGCGAAATCCCGCTGCGAGCAAATGTTTACGTAACGTACTCTTTCCAGAGGAGCATGGGCCTACAAGAGCAACTTTGACTTCATCTTTTAACTTCATCATTAGGGTGCAGTTATAGTCAAAAAATTTTAATACGCCAGCCGACTAATAAAAACTGAAACATGACTTTAGTGCCAATTTCAGTAATTCATTGTTGCTGTAAGGCTCAATGTAAGCCACCACTCTTACTATTCTTTTTATAGCTTTTCCTCCTTGGTGTGGCGCTGACTGGAACTGCCCCCTCATTCCAGTCAGCGTATTTTTTTTCAGCGTCAAAAGCTAATCCCAAACAAATTAATCCAAAATAAAATAGCTAAAACAACACTTTTCGAAGTGGTTTTTTCGTGTTTAAATCTCGATTTTTCAGGTTAAACACCCTTTCTACAATGGGTGCAAGCTAGGGTTTTGTGGGGAAGGGCTAAGGCCTTTACCCATTTGCTTGCATCTCGCATTTCCCCCTGTTAGCCTTTCTGTTAATGAGTGTAAATCAACGACAAGATGTACAAAAATTAAACACTAAATGGGACTTCGTAAACGGGCAGACTGTCTATGCAGCGATTGGGGCGATATGTGTATTGCTTTGGGCGTTTATCGCTGGCTGGCCCGGTGAAATGGGGGCGATTTCTTACGCACAAGAAAGACTCGATACCGCAATTTCAGCGCCAAAACCGGATAGCCCGCTTGAATTTAGCTTTGTTCCTCAACACGATGGCTTAAACGCGGTAGAAATAGTTATTGTTAATTTCGCTCCCGATGATTTGGCAGCTCGTGGCACGGCAGAGCTTTCATTGGTCAACCAAGCGGGGCAGCTGATTGCGGTGCAGCAATTGCAGGTTAATAAAACCCGACATAACCAGACCGTTCACCTTGGTTTTCCTCCGATAAGTAAAAGTAGCTCAGAGACATTTACCCTACGCATGACCGGTGGTGAGAGCAATCAGCTTTCCGTATGGGGATACTCTTTGAACGTTTGGCCAGGTAGCTCTTTGATCGGTGGTGGGGCGGCTCAAACGCTGCATATGACAACTCACTATGCTTTTCGCTGGGCGACTGCACCATCTGTGTTACAGGAGATGGTAGGGCGATTTTGGCCCGTCGTACTTGTGAGTCTGGGCTACATTTTATTACCGGGCGCCTTGCTGTTTACATTCTTCCCTAAACTTGGTGGTCAAAAATCGATATCCCCTCTTGTTCGTCTCAGCCTGATTGTCGGCCTAGGGGTTTCGATTTGGCCGTTGATTTGGCAATGGAGCACCGTCATCGGCATCCGGTTTTCTGGCCCGATTTTATGGTTTTTGGTTGGCTTAGGTTGGGCCATCGTTGGCTATTTTGCCTATCGACGCCGAGGGCCGAACAATTTAATGGTCCGATGGGACCGAGACTATCTGCTGATGCTCTTTGCATTATCGGCCGTCTTTTGCCTGCGGCTTTTGGCCGTACGAGATTTAGCTTTTTTGCCTTGGGTTGATAGTAGCCGACATGCCCTCATTACCGCAATTATGCGGGATAGCGGCCAATTTCTAACCACTTACGAGCCATATCTGCCAATTAGCTGGACCGGCTATCATTATGGCTTTCACACCCTGTCGGCAGGTATCGCTCTGATGTTAGGTGATCGGGTTCAACTGCCCGATTTGTTGCTAGCGCTCATGCAGCTTTTGTCTACCTTTACCACGTTAGCGGTTTTTGGTAGCGCTGTTCTTGTTACAGGTCGCCGCTCTGCTGGCTGGATCGCGGCATTTATGCTGGCTTTGCCATTTTTATTTCCAGGTTACTACACAACCTGGGGTAGGCTGACCCAAATTAGCGGAATGATTGTGCTGCCTCTGCTTGTCGGCGTTCTGATGGCTGTGCGCACCATGCATTCTGAGTCAGAAGAGCCGGCCGGTTCTTCCCTGCGAATCGTACTGGGGACATTGCTAACGGCCGGGCTGTTTTTGCTACATGCACGGGTCTTTTTCTACTTTATTCCGTTTGGTTTGGTGTTGGGCGGTTTTTATTTAGTTAGATGGTGGCAGGCGGGGCGGCAAATTCGCATCAATCGAGAAGCGTTCAGCAATGGCCCCCTTGGCCAGCTAACCGTCATTGCTATCTTATCTGGCTTGCTGGTCGCCCCCCGTATTTGGAGCCTGTTAACTGAAACGACTTATATCGGGGTTGGTGTGGTGCAAGGTGCAGCTGACCGGCCGCTCTTAAGCTTCCCGGTTGGTTATGTTACCGCCGGTTGGGAGCGTTGGTTTTGGCTAATCGCTGGTTTGGCTTTACTGCTGGCTCTGACTCATCGGATCATCAGGTCAGCGGCCGGGCTAGACAAAACAGATGCGAACCATTGGGTCCAGGTTAGCGGCATTTTGGTTGGTTGGCTCGGCTTACTTTACCTGATGACGGCCGGACCATCTTTACACCCTAGCTGGCCCATTTTACTGCCCCAGTCAAGCGTCAACAGTGCTTATATTGCAGCGTTTGCAACTCAAGCAATTTTAATCAGCATCAGTGTTATTTTGCTTTACCAAATTGCTCAGCACTTTCATCGCTTAGCCGGTTTTTTTGTGATGGCTTTAGTCGGCGCCAGCCTAATGGCGGGGACACTTTTCGGGGTTAGAAATCAGCTGATGATTCTAAATCAATCAACCATTTTGGGGAAAAAAGCGGATATCGCAGCGATTGAATGGATCGAGGAAAACACCGCCCCGAATGCAAAGATCGCTAACAATGCTTGGGTTTGGCTTAATTCGATTTGGGCCGGTACCGATGGCAGCGCGTGGATCACACCAATGACCGGCCGGTTAACCGGAACGCCACCGATCGATCATATCTATAATTCTCGCTTGTTTGGGCTCACATCCGCATTCAATCAATCGGCCGATCAAATAGATGATTGGTCTGACCCGGCCGCGATAGAGTTGCTGCGCCAAAATAATTTCACACACATTTTTACCGGTGTTAGCGATGGGGCAGGGGCGGTTGACATGGACCCGGCCGAGCTGATGCGAAACCGAGAAGTAGAAGTGGTTTTCTCAGAAAATGGCGTTTTTATTTTTGAAATATTGCCCCCGAATTAATATACGGCCCAGAACTTTGTAGGGTAGGACCCTGATGTTGGGTAGAAACAAAAAAAGCGCTGATCTTTAATTAAATAAAAATCAGCGCTTTTTGCTTGTTAGCCAATGACGGTTTAAGGGTTCTGCCGAACAACCATGACTACTTTTCCTTGTACCTGAACTTGATCAGGTCGGAAGAAAGTCGGGTTGTAATTGGGATTCGCAGGCTGTAAGCGGACACGATTTTGACCCGCGTTATTGGGATCTTTTTCGTGATAAAAATGCTTTAAAGTCATTGTATCGTCATTAATCCAAACAGCGACCATATCTCCGTTGCGCGCTTCGTGCTTCTTTTCCATGATGACAGTGTCCCCTTCAGAGATCATCGCGTCGATCATCGAATCTCCTCTTACACGGACTGCGAATAAATCTTTCGAACGTGTGTTGAGGGCTGTAGCACTAATTTCGATCGGTTCGTAGTCATTTGAAGTATCACCGATCGGCACCGGGTCACTTGCCACAATATCACCGACAACAGGAATAGTCAGTAGACTGTCAAGAGCGGTGTTTATGTTTGACTTAATTCGGCCAAATTCTTGCTGAGCTTTGTCGGTTAACCTTAAGCCGCGAGAAACTTCAGTTTCACGATGGATATAGCCTCGATCTGACAACCGGGTAAGGTTGTAATTTACAACAGACGTAGAAGAAATTTTTACGTTGTTCCCTATTTCCCGGATTGTAGGGGGCCTTCCAAATTCACCGATATAATCACGAATGAATTTGATAATCCCTACTTGGCGGTCGGAAAGTTTGTCGGACTTTTTTGCCATGTTTTAAATCTCCTGATGTCGGTTTCCACCAGAGATTGGGTTGGCATCTGGTAGTTGATCCGCATCGAACATATGATTCGCTCTTTTGTTCCACAATGTTACAGGAACAAGTGTTCCATGTCAAATATTGGTAGACATAATGAGTTTTTGCTGCCAAGCTGCATGTTTCATGATCGATCTTTGATATCCAGGAAGGCTTGCCTCGATTAAGAGTTTAGTCATCTTCTTGTCACTAAAATTCCCATAGGCTAGCATTTCGGTGTGTTAAGCGACAACGGACCAAAATCAAGAGTTAGTCAAATACCAAACGGTGAGCGGAACTGGGAGCCACATTTGGTAAAACTATTCGCAATCATCTTAATCGTTATAGGAATCGCTATCGGTATTACGGGATGTTCGGCCGACTCATTTTCAATTCCTTTTATAGAAGTAGACCCTGAAGCAACAGAAACCCCCGCCCCTACACCCACGGCAACACCGTCTTACGCAGACCAAATTGCAGGAAGATCTGACGCGCGGTCAGACGCTCTCCCCGTGATAATTGTTGAAGAAAATCCAGACTACGCCATTCTAGATATCGGTATTGTGCGCAACGAGATTCGTACATTGGACCCCCAAGTTACCGGAAATGAAGAAGAGCTTGAGCTGGCTTACAACTTATTCCCTGGCCTGACCCGCTTTAATCAGCTAACAAATGAGATTGAACTTCAATTGGCAAAAGGGTGGCGGGTTAGTGAAGATGGTTTGACGTGGACGTTTGACCTTCGCGAGGATATCTATTGGGTTCAGCCGGTAAGTGATGGGGGGCTACTACCGATCCTGCCAGGAAGCGGCGGTATCGCCAGCATAGAAGCATTGCGGCCCGTTTATGCAGAAGACGTCGTCTTTGCGGTCAGACGAGCGTGTGACCCTGGAACCGCGACCCCTGACCCGATTCCGTTGTTTATGATCTTTGGTTGCGAGGCGGTGAATTCGCTCCCGTTTGCGACTGATGCAGACTTAGCGGAAATCGGGGTACGGGCGGTTGACCCATACACGGTCGAGTTTGTTCTGGTGGCACCAAATAGCGCATTTTTGACCGTCACATCTTTGCCACAAATGAAAGCGGTGCCGGTTGATGTGGTGACTGAAGCGGAAGCTGATTTCGAAGATTGGACGGTGCCACAGGATGGTGCAATGGTATCGGCCGGCGGGTTTGTCTTGTCACCAAGCTCTGATTACGAAGAGGTACTGACGCTGGAAAAAAACCCGCTGTGGCCGCACGATTTTTTGGGTAACGTGACCCAAGTCAATGTTTTTCTGTTTGATGATGCAATCTTAGCCCTTAACCGTTGGAATCGTCGTCAGCTTGATTTAATACCTGTGCCGACTTCATTGCAAGCCCAAATCTTAGCCGAGAATCTGCCTAAGGTAATGGAGGTTACCGAGACCTCTGTTTTCTTTTTAGTTTTTAATCACCAGAGTGAAATTTTTAAAATCCCCGAGTTAAGGCGGGCATTTTCGGCCGCGATTGACCGAGAGGAGCTGATCGAAGAGGTTTATAACAACCGTGGGTATCCGGCGCGACATTTAACCCCCCCTGGTGCATTTGGGGCCCCGCCGGTCGATCAGATCGGCGTTGGTTATAATGTCGATTTTGCGCGACTTTCAATGGCTGAGGGTGGGGTAACCGCCTGTCGATTTTTACCAACCATTCGATATATGGTTAGCTCATCCGATACATCTTTGTTTCAGGCTGAGCTAATTCGTGATATGTGGGAGCGGGAACTGGGATGCCCGGCCGAAAAGATTGTCATTGAGCAGGTGCCGTTTGGTGAGCTTTTGGCCATGACGCAGCCTGATGCTGATAGCTTGCGACCGGACGTTTGGGATTTGGGCTGGTCTGGGTTTTACCCTGACAGTGCGGATTGGTTCAGCACACAAGTCCATTGTCGCAATGGTGCAAACGCGATGCAGCGGCCGTGTAGCAGTTTAGACAATGATATTTTACGTGCGGCAATTGGGGATCCCGCCCTGCGCCCGAGCATGTACCGAGATTTAGAATCAAATCTTTTTGGTGAAGATGGGTCATATCCGGTTGCCCCGATCTATGGGGAGATGCGATACTATCTGCGCCAAACTTGGCTCTTTTTATTGCCAAATACAACGCTCGACCAGCATCATGATATGCTGTTGCGCCATTATGACGTGTTTACGATTAACCAAGAATTGAAAGAGATTGAGCAGCAGCAATAAGAATCCACGACTTTTGCATTGAGCGAAAGGGTTGTTAGCGGCCGGTGATGTGATTTATGAAAAAATGGTTCAATGAAGCTCCCCAATTTAATATTACGCTCTCGGCCGAACAGATAGAGCAGTTTGAGATTTATGAACGGCTGTTGCTCGATTGGAACAGCAAGATGAATTTAACCGCCGTGCGTGATGCTGAAGGGATTCGACAACGGCATTTTTTAGACTCGCTGACAGGCGGCTTGATCCCCAATTTAGATCAGCCCGGTCTAAAAATGATCGATGTAGGGACCGGGGCTGGATTTCCTGGATTGCCCTTAAAAATCGCATTCCCTCAACTCGAGCTGACATTAACCGACAGTGTGACCCGTAAGACCCATTTTTTGACCGCCGTTGTAGAAGAGCTTGGTTTACCCAATGTGACGGTTTTGGCTGACAGGGCGGAGGATTTGGGGCAGTCGGCCGACCATCGCGAGAAATATGATATCGCGCTTGCCCGTAGTGTGGCATTTATGCCCGTATTGCTCGAGTATTTATTGCCGCTGACGAAAGTAGGCGGCCGGACGATATGCTTTAAAGGGGACAATGCACCAAATGAGTCGGCCGATGGTGCCTATGCGGCCGAGATGTTAGGCGGGGCAAAGCCGACCTTTTTAGAGGTGACGTTGCCCGAGCATGATCGCCAGCATTATTTGGTGATTTATAATAAAGAGGCAGAGACGCCTGCAGCTTACCCTCGCCGGTCTGGCCGACCATTGAAAAAGCCCCTCGTCCCAAAAAAGTAGCGTTTATTTGCGGTCTACTGTTGCCTTATAAATCGGCTCTGGACGAGGCTTACCTTTTAAGTGTTGGTACCCTTGTGATTCAAACACGACGTTTGCGTGATCGGCCGGGATCCCTTGCGTTTTTTCAAGATGGCCACTTTGATAGACAGAGTCTGAAATGACAATCTCGCCGTCTAAGGCGATGTCCACGAGCCGGTGGGCCGTGTGTACCGCTTCTCCTACTAGGGCGAAATTGACCCGTCGGGTTGCTCCCACATTCCCCATAACGACCTGCCCCTTATCGATACCGATGCCTAAACCAAGCAGAACGCCGAACTCTTCATCCCACTTCTTTTGCAGCTCATCAAAAAGAATCTGCATCTGAATCGCCGTTTCAATCGATTTGGCCGTTCCATCTTCTTGTTGGAAAGGGGCATTGAAGCCGATCATTAATTCGTCTCCGGCCAAGTCGAAAATCGTCCCGTCTAAGTCAAAAACGATCGCCGTCATCTTCTCAAAGAATTCGTTTAAGATTTCAATCGAATTTTCTGGTGTTTGGGACAAAATCATTTTGATAGACCCGCGCAAGTCGGCAAACAAGACAATCGCATCTTGTTTTTTGCGCTCATTCATCATTTCCGGATGCTCTAATACCTGCTCAACCAATGATGGGCTCATATAGCGAGAGAAGGTTTCTTTGAGCTGAATATTTTCGATGCGTGCTTGTTCTAGTTTTAACGCCTCTTCCCGCTTACGCAGCGTAATATCTTGCATGAACAACATGTACCCTACATTGGGGATGGGGGTCAGACTGGCAAAATAGGTCAGGTTGGGCGGAAGCGGAAACTCTATCGATTGATGGGTCGCGTCTTGGGCCTTAAAAAGGGGGCTGAGCTGGTTTAAGCGTTTGACTTGCTTTATATCTTTTCCGATATGTTTAATGAGATCTGATCCAAATGCTTCAAGCGTCGCGTTGTTAATTAGTTCAATGGTTTGGTTTTCAGATAAGATGATGATCGCTTCAGAGGATCGAGAAAGGATCACTTCCATTCGTTGCCGCTGTTCGTCCATTTCTCGGAACAGCGTGGCGTTTCGAATGGCAACTGCAACCTGACCTGCAACGGTTTCTAGCAACTCAAGATCAGCATCTTGAAAATGGCCCGGTGTGCGATGCATTAAGACGAGAATACCTTCTGTTGCCTCGCCACGGGTAAGTGGCGTGGCAACGGCCGAACCGATGTCGCCCGCATCGTCGGGGAACTTTAACCAGCGTGAGTCTGTGGCCGTGTCGTTGATGATGACGCTGGTCTGAGCTTCGATCACTCGACCGGCTAATCCATCGTGGAAGATTTGTTGATTGACATTGTCGATGTGCTCAATGCTAGAGTCTTCATGAATGACAATGCGATTGGTCAGGGTGCCGTCTGGGGCCAATAAAAACAGATTTCCGCGAGTCGCCTCAAAAACTTCTTTGGTCCCCATCATAATTTCGTTGAGCGTTGGGGTTAGGTTGAGGCCGGTATCATTAATCGCTTGTGTTACATCGTGTAGTAATTTCAGGCGATTACGCTCTGACTGTAGATTGAGCTGGGTTTTGCGCAGGCGTATCAGGGAGCGGCTACGGACCAGCAACTCTTCTTTATTATGCGGCCGAGTTAGAAATTCATCGGCTCCCACATCGATCCCTTGAATGCGATATTCTAAATCTCGCAGAGCGGTGACCATAATGACCGGAATGAGTTGGGTGATTGGGTCTGACTTTAGCCTTTCGCAAACCTCAAACCCGTTCATAATCGGCATCATCACATCCAACAAAATAAGATCAGGCAGCTGATTCTTGGCTATGATCAAACCTTCTTGGGGGCTTTCGGTCTCGAGAATGTTATAACCGTTCATGCTTAACTGTGAACCCAAAAGCAACCGGTTATCGGCATTGTCGTCAATGATTAATATGGTTGGCTTTGGTAAATTGGTGTTATCTGTTGCACTTTTAAGCATGTTCGGATATCGGTTCATCTTGAGAAGGTGTTTTTGCGGTTTCTGAGACTAATCCATTAGATACGTGCAGTTTATTACAGTCGTTTAAAAACGAGTCCGAAAAAATAGATAAATCGGTTGTTGTAAGTATGGCTTGTCCTGAATTTGAAATTTGCGCGAGAAGTAGTTCACGCCTGTGTTCATCTAGCTCTGAAGCAACTTCATCTAATAATAAGATGGGTGGGTCGCCTGTTGTAACTGTCAATTGCCGGATCTCCGCAATTTTAAGAGCTAGCATTGCGGTCCGCTGTTGTCCCCTAGATCCGAAGTGGGCCAAATGGCGACCATTGACCCAAAAACGCCAATCGTCACGATGAGGGCCCGATTGAGTGACCCCTGAGAGTATATCTTTATCTAGGGAAAGTTGCAGAATCTCAGAATACTTTCGGGCGATCTGATTTATATCGTCCATATGCTCAACCAGCCAGTCGGCCGATTTTAACAGTTCTTCTGAGTTATCGTTGGCACCCCGGCCGACTTTTGTACTAGTCAGGCGAGGTAAATACCCTAGCTTGATTGTTTCAGTGCCACCGGTTAGATCTTCATAATGAATTCTGCCGGCTTCTTGTGCCAAATGGAGCATGAATTTCGCACGTCTGGCAAAAAGTTCTGCAGCAAATTCTGCTAAGCGTTCAGAAAGTATGTTGACGACGTCTTTGCCCCGGCCGGTTTCAGATAAGGTTTTTAAAGCGGCGTTTCGCTGATCTAAAACTTTGTTAAAGCTTGAAAGGTTGCGTAGGTAGACCGGATCGGCTTGGCACAATGTAATATCGAGGTACCGTCTGCGGGCGGTAGGGGAGCCGGTGATTAATTCTAGGTCGCTGGGTAAAAATAAAACGACGCGTAGCTGGCCCAATAAATCCATGAGCCGTACTTTGTGTCGATTAATCACAGCTTCGCGGCGGAATGTGGTTGATCCGTTTTTTAGTTCGCGAATTAAGCGCAATTCAATTGTTTTAGGCTCCGGCAGACTTCCGGTTGATTCTTTGACTTGGGACTGTACGGTTGCAACCAAGCGAGCCACAACGATCGGTTCATCCGGTATATTTGTATTCCAGTTAATGAGTTGTTGATCAGATTCGGCGTATGGGGAGCGTGTCGTAGCTAAATAGTAGATCGATTCCAGCAGATTCGTTTTTCCCTGTGCATTATTTCCATGCAATACAGTAATCCCTTGAGCAAGATCTTGCTCAAGGCGACTGTAATTGCGAAATCCAGTAAGGGAGAGGTGGTTAATAAACATGAATATGACTGAAACAGGCGAGGATGAATTAGGGAGTGTAATCGACTTTACAAAGCTGTGCACAATAATAACCTGATTTGCCTCTGATTTAAAAAAAAGAAACGGAAAAAAACAAATAGAAAATAATGAATGCCGGAATTTTGACGCGCCTGATCCGCTTATGGGTCTAATGTTTCATTGAGTAAGTCGTTTGAACTCGTTAATCTGTGACTATATTTTGCTATAAACAAATGGGGCTGCCACTGGGATAATCAACCCATAAACTTGTTCAGGAGATTCGTTCATGAAACGATCGGTGTTACTAATTGAAGATGATGTAAATATTAATGAGCAGATTGTTCTGCTTTTGCATAGGGCTGGCTATGCGGTCGATTTTTTCTTTACGGCCGAAAATGGGTTGAAAGCAGCCAAAGAGCGCACATACGATTTGGTGCTTCTTGATGTGATGGTACCCGTCATGGGTGGATGGGAGCTGTGCCGCCGCTTGCGCGAACATTGCAACACACCGCTTATCTTTATCACGGCGCTAGATCGTCCTGAAGAAGTTGTGCGTGGTTTAAGCCTAGGTGCAGACGATTACTTGGTAAAACCATTTGATATGAAAGTGCTTTTGGCCCGTATCGAAGCCAATTTGCGACGTCGGCCGGTAGACGAAGAAGAAGAGACCTATCACTTTGGCGAGAATGAAATTACGATTGATCGGCCCGCTCATCGGGTGACGATTCGGGGTGAGATTGTTGATTTTACCCCTCGTGAATTTTCGTTGTTAACCACGATGGCCGCATATGCGGGGCGTGTTATTCCGACAAATGATTTACTTGCGCAGGCCTGGGGGGAAGGGTATCGAGATACCCCGGAAAATATCAAACCCTACATTCATTATTTGCGCAAAAAGATCGAAGAAGACCCGACCAATCCTCAATGGATAAACACCGTTCGCGGTGTGGGTTATCGTTTTGGGACTTAAAAAACCTT
>JAHDEB010000087.1:17451-23008 GCA_020629055.1 Chloroflexota bacterium | reverse complement strand
GACCTGTACCAGCTCACGATGGCGCAGCTGTATTTTCGAATGGGTCTACACGAGACACCGGCCCAGTTTGACCATTTTTTCCGCAATTACCCAGATTATGGATCACATAAAGCGGGGTTTTGCGTTTCGGCCGGACTTGAATGGCTGGTCGATTGGATGGACGAGGTTCGATTTACCCAAGCTGATTCAGACTACCTGGCAACGTTAACAGGCAATGCGGGCAACCGCCTATTCGCAGACGACTTTTTACAGTGGATGTTGGCGAATGGGGATTTTTCGCAGCTCTCCTTACGAGCGATTCCCGAAGGGCGGGTCGTACACCCCAATGTGCCACTAACCGAGGTTGAAGGGCCATTGGCGATGGCACAGGTGCTAGAAACCGCCTTGTTGAACAAGCTAAACTATGCGACCCTCATCGCCACCCGTGCAGCGCGAGTGACCCAAGCTGCGCGTGGCAATACGGTGCTTGAGTTCGGGATGCGGCGCGGGCATGACAGCGGGGTCAATGCGGGCGGCCGGGCTGCGATCATTGGCGGGGCTGCATTTTCATCAAATACCGGCCTATCAGCCAAGTTGGGGATACCGGCCAAAGGGACCCATGCCCACAGCATGGTGCAGGCGTTTTTGGCACTGGGTTACAGTGAATTGGATGCGTTTCAAGCGTATGCGGATATTTACCCCGGCAACTGCCTCTTGTTGGTTGACACGATTAACACGTTAGAAAGCGGCGTCCCCAATGCGATCAAAATCTTTGAAAAACTAAAAAAGCAAGGGCACCGGCCGGTTGGGATTCGACTGGACTCAGGTGACTTGGCCCATTTATCTGTCCTTTCAGCCAAAATGTTGAACCAAGCCGGTTTTGAAGATGTGTCGATTGTGCTCTCTAACGGGCTGGATGAGATGAGCATTCTGCAAATTACGCGGCAGATTCGGGAAGAAGCAGCGCAGGCAAATATGGATGCCGCAAAGATCATCAATCGGATGGTTTACGGTGTTGGCACCCAGCTGATCACTTCAAACGGAGATGCGGCGTTGGGTGGTGTGTTTAAACTCGTTTCACTTGAAAAGGATGGGGTGTGGCAACCGGCGATCAAAATTTCAGAGTCGGCCCAGAAGACGCCTAATCCCGGCCGGAAAACCCCGTGGCGCATTTATGACAAGCGGGGATTGGCCACGGCCGATCTCATCGCGCTAGAAGATGAACAGCCAGACGCATCAGACCAACTGCATCTGCATCACCCATCGCAACATGGAGTGACGCGAACAGTGGATATGGCAAAAATGACTGAGATTGAACCACTGCACAAACAAATTTTGAGCCAAGGGAAACGGGTTTATGATTTTCCGTCTTTAACGGAGATTCAAAAACAACGTGCGGCCGATTTAGAACGACTCGACATCGGCGTAAAGCGAATCATTCATCCGCACATTTACCATGTGTCACTCTCGCAAAAACTATGGGATTTAAAGCAAGAGTTAATCGAAAAACACAAGGTCAGTAAGTAGGCTCCCCTATTCTGAATCATATTGTCAAAGGCCATACCGGTGTTTAATTTTAATATTTCAATCCGGTATGGCCCTTTGGCTTTTTTCTATTCAACCTCATCTGCAAACGATAGCAAATGGGTAATGGGTGCCCCCATGGGTGACAACACATACCCTTGCAAACGTGGGTTGACGACCACGTCAGCCACACCATGGAAAAGTGTGATTGTTGCAGCATCGGCCAGCAACATCTCTTCAATCTGTTGATACAGGCTCAGGCGACGGCTGGTATCTAACTCGACACGAGCCTCTTCAAGTAATGCATCAACTTCAGGGTTGCTATATTGGGCGATGTTGAACTTGCTCTCAGTGTGATACAGCACATCTAAAAAGTTTTCAGGATCTGGATAATCGGCACACCACCCATATGAAACGATGTGTACCGTTTCTTCTTTGATTAGGTCTGCAAAGTTAACTGGATCTAAGAAGTTGATGGTGACATCGACCCCCAACACCTCTCGCCATCCTTCAATCATAGCGTTCAAATCATCCCGTTCAGAATCGCCAAAACCACCTGCGGTAAGGGTGACCGCTGGCAAATTATCTGCGTACACAGAATCTGCCAACGCTTGGCGAGCCGCATCTGGATCAAACGTTGAGCCGTAGTTTGCCGCCAGGTCGGCCGAAAAGCCTGGCATAGCAGGTGGCAGGATAGATGCAGCGATCAGGTTTGTCCCTTCACTTAACGTATCATTCAGACCCTCTTTGTCAACGGCCAAAGCAAACGCCCGGCGGACGTTAGGGTCATCAAATGGGGCATTCTCATTGTTCATCTGCATCAGTGATGTACACATCGATGTGGTATTTAGCCACTGATCATGTAGTTCGTGCGATGGGTTACTCACTTCTTGGGCGTCAGTCGCCCCTAAACCGATAATGTCTACCTCACCGGCTTCAAACAAACTCAGCCCAGAACCAACCCGGCCGATGAGCTCGACGACTCCTTGCAAGGCGGGTGGAGAATAGTAAGCGGGGTTGCTTGCAAAGACGATCGCTTCCCCTTCCCGGTATTCTGACAGTAAAAACGGTCCACTGGGATCCGGTTCATAAACCCATTCATCATTTTCAGGGTCAACTGCATCTAGATTCAGTACAAATGAAACTGGATAGGTTAGTTTGGCGAGAAAATATGGCTTGGGGCCATCGAGCGTAACTTCAAGCGTCCGCTCGTCGACAACCACCACACCACTAATCTCTTCGGAATCCCCATCAATGACCGCCTGTGTTCCCTCAATATCACCCAGGTAGGTTGAAAACGTAGATGATTCAGTATCTGGATGGGCAGCTCGGTCCCAACTGGCTTTAACATCGGCCGCTGTTAATGGTTTACCCGATGCGAATGTCAAACCTTCTCGCAGTGTAAAGGTGTAGACGGTACCATCTTCGCTAATCGCCCACGTTTCCGTTAAATCTGGCTCAACTCTTAATTCTGGCGACATGCGTACTAAACCACTGTAGATCAACCCGATATTTCCAGCGGCCGAGCCTTGCGTACGGGCTGGGTCCAGACTGTGTTCGTAGGGATCACCACCGAGCGTAACCAAAGTATTTTCACGATCGAGACCAAACAACCTAATCTCCCCAAGTTCAGTATCGGCTAGCATTTGGTTTAGCGCAGGTTTTATTAATTCAAGAACGCCAGGGGCAGCAAGCGTCAGAACAAGAAATTCTCGTGTCTCACTCTCCGCATACGCAAGCCACATGTCAATCGCAAGTCCATCTTGACTCGTCATGAGGTAAGAAGCGGCCTGTGCGGTTAAATCGCCAGCGAAGGGGATCTCCTCTTCCCCAAGCAGTTCGGTTGAATCCATGCCCCAAATCGATAAAACTTCCTCACTTTCAAATTCTTCTTTTAGCGTTTCAAAAGTCGTTTCCGCATCTTTAAATCCACTATTTACAGACATGAAAATTCCCAGTTCAGGGTCTTGCACTTGCAAGTCTTCCCCTTCGCCGCTTATGACCTCCCACGTAGGTGGATAATAAAAGACTAGTCCATCAGATTCTTTGACATAAACCCCTTCCGGGATCTCGGTTGGTTCCATGGTTGGGGTCGGCACAGGGGTTTCTGTTGGCAGCGGGGTTGCTGTCGGCTCTGGCGTCTCTGTAGGTTCAGCAGTTGGGGTTGGCTCAGCCGTTTCTGTGGCTGTATCGGTCGGTTTTACAGTTGCGGTAGGTTCGGGAACCGCTTCTTCTGCGGCAGGTTCCGAAATTACCGCAACTTCATCGGGGGCTGACTGACAGGCAGCAAAAAAAACAATCACTGACAAAGCAGCAAATAGGCGAATTAATTTTTTGTACATTACGATCTCCTTGAACGTAAAAAGATAATAAGAGCTGCAAATAACCCTATGCAGAGGGCTCCAAAGGCTACCCATATCAGGAAGTTAGATGATGATTCGGCCGGAGAATTTTCTTGTGGCTCAACCTCTAAATCGCTCCTTTCTATCACGGCCGTTGCCACTTGTGCACTCTCAGTTGGCGCAGGTTGTGGGGTATCGGTCGGGATTGCGGTTGCGGTTGGCGAGGTTGTTGATGTGGCAGGTGCGGCTGTAGGCGGGACAGGGGTAAATGTTGGCGGGCTTGCCAAAGGGTTCACCAACGCAAGGGTGGCGACAGCCGTTGGCGTCGCATCGGCCGCCAGCGCATCAGCTTCGGAAGTTGGAGTCGCTTCAAAGCCTGTGGTGCCGCGCCATGCAGCATCAAGCCCGGCCGTATCAAAGCCATAGACCTCTTCTAATGCCACGTCAATACGCTTTCCGTTTTTTACCGTACTTAGCAGGCTCAACATCATGTCAGGGCCAAATTCATCGATCAGATATTTCACAATGATGTGGCTTTGGGTATAAGAAATAGATGCGCTGCTTCCATAAGCAGAAAAGCCGTTAGCAAGCGTTTTAAGGGGGGGTAATTCATTCGCTTCTAAAGCCTCTTGCAATTGGCTCAGGTCTTCTTCATCGATTTCACCCTCCGCATAGCGTGCTAGCCCTTCATTCATCCATACGGGCAACCCGACCCCATAGCAGTTAGACATCAGCTCGCCGATGACCAAATGTGCCAGCTCATGCGGAATAACTTTAGCCTTCCACTCATCCTGGTCCGGAGCAATGCCCAAAATCGTAATCCCATAATCTGAGAAAGCGACTCCCCCGGCCCATTCAGATGAATAGACAAGTGCATCCCGCACCTCCTCGCTGCTAGGATAAACCCATAGGTTAATTTTTTCAGGCGCGGGAACACCCATGTCGGCAGAGATTAGATCAAGCGATTCTTCCGCAATTTGTAAAATGCTCTCTGCAAATGTGCGATCCCCATCAATCCAATTGACCAAAATCCCATTGGCCTCAAGCGTGCGCCATGTATAGCGTTCATCGATGATCAAACGAGTCTGCCGTTCTGTGGTTAAAACATTGCCAGCATCATCTTCAATTTCCCATTCCCACCAAATTTCAGCACCTGGAGGGATCGATCCACTTCTTTTTAGTTCCCACTCCCAGGCAAGCTTTACAGATTGGCCAGGATCAAACTCTATCGTCTGTTTTGACCCTGCACTTTGGCACGACCGGGCGTTTGTCCCATAAATCAAGGATGCTTTTTGAATAGGTACAGACCCTGTCGCCTCAATTTCAAAATTTATCCCATCAGGAAAATTTACCGATAAGGTTTCATTGTCGGTACTGATCGTATTTTGAGCAAAGACGAAGTCTGAAGATAGCGCAACTAAAATCAAAGAAATAAATAGGCTGAATTGAGTAAATCTAGACAAAATGCTCCTTAGGTAAAATCGTTCAAACAAGGCGTGATTGAACAGCTAGATAAAAGGTGAATTGATGTTTAGCATCAGATAGTCAAACTTAGAATATGGGCACAGGCCGTAACCCTTTCAAAAACTCCAGTAAGGACTCGCTCTCGCAAATAGTAAAATTTAAACTTCGCCTATTTTACATTAATTATTCCTATTTCAATATGATGTAATCTAAGTTGAAAGTTTTTTTTCAATTTTGATAAGTACCTA